>NZ_DATHKG010000039.1:0-162277 GCF_035489435.1 Flavitalea sp. | reverse complement strand
CCGGAAACCGGATACTGAAAAATGAAGAATTCGGTAAATGATAAAGATTCTTAATCAATGTTGATTATTTAAAGAAATGAGTATGAGCAATGGTTCCAGAGACGGGATGGGGGCAATGATAATAATCGGAGTACTGTTTTTTATTTTCGGATTTATCAGCTGGTTAAATGCAATCCTGATTCCATATTTCAAGTTAGCCTGCGAACTTTCTACAAACGCGGCTATGCTGGTTGCATTCGCTTTTTATATATCTTATTTCGTTATGGCTTTTCCATCATCCTGGATCCTTAAAAAGGTTGGATATAAGAATGGAATGATAGCAGGATTACTGATAATGGCCGCGGGGGCTCTCATTTTTATACCAGCTGCAATGACAAGGGTATATAGTATTTTTTTATTAGGATTATTTATTCAGGGCACCGGGTTAACTCTTTTACAAACTGCTTCGAATCCTTATGTAACTATACTGGGGCCTATCGAAAGTGCCGCATCCAGAATTAGCATTATGGGAGTTTGTAGCAAGGTTGCAGGTGCCATAGCGCCATTGATCCTGATTGGTGTGATTATGCGTAACCCAGCTGAAATTGACCAGTTACAGATCCAGTTGCCACTGTTAACACCGGATGGTAAAAACGCTGCTTTAGATGAGCTTTCGCGCCGATTAATCGTACCCTACCTTGTTGTAGCCGGTGTTTTAACTTTTCTGGCTCTTATGATTAGGTTTACTCGTTTACCGGATATAAAAGAAGAAGGGTTTGTTTCGGTTGAGTTAACAGGAATGGCACCGGAAAAAACAAGTGTATTTCAGTTTAAGCACCTGATGCTCGGAGCAATTGCAATCTTCTGTGGCGTGAGTGCAGAAGTATTGGCGGTAGATACTATTATCAACTATGCGCAGTATTCCGGCCTGGCTTTCGAAGAAGCAAAATATTTTGCTTCTTATACACTGATCTTCATGATCATCAGTTATTGCATTGGTATATTCATCATACCCTTGATCATTAGCCAAAGAAATATATTAAAACTATCCGCAATTGTTGGTATTGTTTTTACTCTACTTGCGCTCTCATTCAATGGATTGGTTTCTATCTGGTTCATAGCTTTACTTGGATTGGGCAACGCACTTATCTGGCCATCACTGTGGCCGCTTTCGCTCACGGGGTTGGGCAAATTCACAGGCAAGGGTTCGGCGTTGATGATAATGGGAGTTGTTGGAGGAGCAATTTCACCCTTAATATATGGAGCATTTAGTGATCAAACCAATCCACAGGTAGCATACTGGTTGCTAATACCCTTCTATCTTTTCATATTTTATTTTTCAGCGGCCGGATATAAAGCTGGCCTCCCGAAGCCACGTCCTGCCTTTGTTTAACATTACTACTCACTATATTATAAATAAAAACATGACGAAAATTATTTTTTTAGCAATCTTTTCAATTTTTAATATTTCTCTTGCTATGGGGCAGGATGTAATTATTCCAAGGCCCGCGTCAATGACACTGAACCCAGGTAATGACTTTGTAATACAAGCACAGACCCAGATAATTGCGGATGAAGGTTTCTCAACAGAAGCAGAGTTGTTGGCCGGATATCTGAAAGCAGCAACAGGACTTACTATCAGGGTAAGAAAAAAACCGGATAGTAAAAGACCGAATGCTAATATAACTTTAAGGAAAGATGCGGCCAGTGGCAATTTGCAACCGGAGGCATACACTCTTTCAGTTAATGCAAACCAGGTAATTATTACAGCCGGGGATGCGGCAGGCATTTACTACGGGGGAGTCTCCTTCGTGCAACTATTGACTCCGCTTGACACAGCTAAAAAATTATTTAATGTTCGTCCTGTAATAATTCAGGATAAACCGAGATTCAGTTGGAGAGGAATAATGTTAGACTGCTCCCGGACATTTTTGTCGATTGACTATTTAAAAAGGAACATCGACCGGATGTCATTTTATAAGTTAAATACACTTCATCTGCACCTGACTGACGATCAGGGTTGGAGGCTTGAAATAAAGAAACGTCCATTGCTGCAAACCAAGGGCGCAACATTTGCGAAAAACTATAACGAACCCAAAGAGTTTGAAGGGTTTTACAGTCAAAAGGAGATCGCGGAACTACTGAAATATGCTGCTGCACGACACGTAACCATTGTGCCTGAGATTGAGATACCAGGTCATAGTATAGCACCATTGTATGCTTATCCTGAGTTGTCCTGTACTGGAAACATTCCAGCGGTTTTTCCATTTTTTTCCGGACCAGGAATTGCAAACGATATTTTTTGTGCGGGTAACGAGGGTACCTATGATTTTTTTAAAGACGTCCTCAACGAAGTCACATCCTTGTTTCCAGTAAAATATGTTCACCTAGGAGGCGATGAAGCACCTAAAGCTCATTGGAAAGTTTGTCCTAAATGTCAGAATAAAATGAAGACACTGGGATTACAGAATGAAGAACAATTGCAGGGCTACGTGATGAACCGGATAGGCAACTTTCTACCCACAGGTTCAAAGAGGCCAATTGGATGGGACGAAGTACTGGATGGTGACAATCTTGAAAAGAAATGGATCATCATGGCCTGGCAAAATCATCAGCGGGGGGTAAAAGCAATTAAAACCGGTTATGATGTGGTCATGACACCTACTTCTCATCTTTACTTTGATTATAATTATGCTACTACCAATACTGAAAAAGTGTATTCGTATGAGCCTTTGCGCGACGAAGATAATATCACAAGTGGCCAGCAGAAGCATGTGTTGGGAATTCAGGCTAATTTCTGGTCACATATCGCGCGTACCGAATCAAGAATAGACTATCATATTTATCCAAGGGCACTTGCTTTAGCTGAAAGAGCATGGTCCGACCGATCGGTTACTGATTATCAAAATTTTTCAAAGCGTAAAAATATTCATACATATTGGTTAAACTTCTTTGATATTAAATATAATCGTAAGGATGATCCCAAGCCGGTAGAAGGTAACAGATGGTCCTATTGACGATTATAATTATGGCTAATGTTATTATAACGGCAAAAAAATTATTTCTAACCATGCCAGCCTCATATTAAGAATTGCGCCGATGAAAAAAGCTGTTCAATATTATTCAATGAATAGAATTGAATGAGATTAATACAATTGTTTAGTAACATTGAACAAGCAGGATTTACAAACGTTTCTGAAAGCAGTATTAGTCAGAGGCTTTGTTTCTACAAAGCTTCTGTTTTTTTCATGAAGTATGGCAAGCCTGAGATTAAAATCCGAAGTAGATAAGGATGTATAATTCTCTTCACTGAATATAAATGAACTTTATCTGTTGTATTTAGATGTAACCTTGTTAAGTATATAGTATTGATTTCTGATCTAACGATTGATTTGGATAGTTGTATTAACTGATAACTAATTCTAAACTGCATATGGGCTCTGATATTAATAAGCGGCGTTTATTTGTCGCCTGCTCGCTTGCTCTTGTTGTAACAGCAATGACATTTTCCATAAGAGCAAACTTATTGGGAACACTTGCTCAGGAATTTGGATTGTCACTCCAGGAAATCGGAGAGATTGCATCAGCGGCTTTCTGGGGATTTACCATCGCCATGTTTATCGGGGGACCTTTATGTGATAAACTTGGAATCGGACGAATGTATCTAATAGCTTTTATTAGTCATGTAGCCGGAATTATTTTAACGATTTTTTCTGCAGGATACTGGCCCTTATTTCTCTCAACATTGCTTGTAGGCCTGGGAAACGGATTTATAGAATCTGCCAGCTACGCAATGGTAAGCAGTATGTATACCGACAATAAGACAAAAAAAATTAATGACTGGCACATTTGGTTTCCAGGTGGTATTGTGATTGGCGGGTTGATCTCCTATGGCCTTTCTTTAGCCGATCCAGGCAACTGGAAACTGCAGATACTAATCATGCTTCCACCAACGCTGATTTATGGTATCATGTTTTTCAAACAGAAATTTCCCCAATCTGAACGTATTACTATGGGAATATCTGACAGGCAAATGATAAAGGAATGTTGCAGGCCTATTTTCATTTTCATGATACTATGTATGTTTCTTACAGCGGCTACTGAATTAGGAACAAATCAATGGATAGCCGAACTGCTTTCCAATATTGGTGTCCCTGCAATTCTTTTGTTAGTTTTTATCAACGGCATCATGGCACTCGGAAGAGCTAATGCCGGCTTCATTTTAAAGCGCGTTTCAGCTGCCGCTCTGCTCTTTATCTCTGCTGTTCTTTCTTTCTCAGGACTATTATGGTTAGGATATGCAGAAGGGTATATGGCATTTGTAGCTGCCGGTGTATTCGCCCTTGGTGTATGTTTCTTCTGGCCCACTATGATAGGATTTGTTTCTGAAAATCTGCCCAGAACCGGCCCTCTGGGTCTATCACTTATGGGAGGTGTTGGTTTACTATCTACTGCTTTGGTTCTGCCGTTTATGGGAGCGCTATATGAAAATCAAATCAAATCGGTTTCTGAAGGCCTTGCAGGTACTCAAATGGAAATCGCAGCTGTTACAGGTCAGGCGCAACTGATAGCAGGTGCTCATACATTAAGATATGTTTCTATCATGCCTGCTGTTTTAATAATTGCTTTTGGAGTCCTATACATAATTCAAAAAAAAGAAAGATCAGGAAAGTTTGCAGTGCAAAAAGTAACTGGCACCTGACATAGTCATAATTAACATCGCCTTTTTTGGCAGGATACATTTTGAAACATCACAGGTTCTTTATCGCATTATTATTTAAAGTCTTCATTTAAGACCAACTCAAAAACTAACGATTATGCTCCTAAAATTCCCTGGCAAGAACAGTAAAATGTACATAACGATCTTATGTATGTTTTTCACTTCATTCATCGTCGCACAAACCAGAATTACCGGCAAAGTCTCAAATACAAAGGATGAGCCATTGCCCGGTGTATCCATCAAGATAAAAGGAACGGCTGAAGGTGTGGCAACCTTGCCGGATGGAACCTTCAGCATCAATGCAAAAAGCTCAGATGTATTGGAAGTGTCATCTGTAGGTTATGTTTCTAATGAAGTTACGGTGGGTAAGCAACTGTCAATGTCTATCAGGTTAACTGAAGTGGATGCCTCACTTAACGAAGTAGTTATAACAGGTTACACTTCACAAAGAAAGAAAGATCTGACAGGTTCAGTTGCTATCGTCAACGTATCGGAAATGAATAAACAACCGACGGGGCAGGTAGCAAGTCAATTGCAAGGTCAGGCCTCCGGAGTTACAGTTCTTACATCAGGGCAGCCCGGCGAACAACCAAGAGTAAGCATAAGGGGTTTGAATACATTTGGAAACAATGCACCCTTATATGTGGTAGATGGAGTGCCCACTGATAACCTGAACGATATCAACCCTAATGATATCGCATCTATTCAGGTCATGAAGGATGCGGGTGCCGCATCTATTTATGGTTCACGTGCTTCAAACGGCGTTTTGATTATCACAACTAAACGTGGAACCGGTAAAGTGAAAGTGCAGTATTCCGCCTATTATGGTACCCAGCGTCCAAAGCAAGGGAATGTGTATGATCTGCTTTCGCCGCAGCAAATGGCGGATTTGCAATGGAGCGCGTTTCGTAACTCGGGATTAACACCGGGTAATGATTTATATGGCCGGGGAACCAATCCCGTTTTACCTGATTATATAATGCCGGTAGGAAAGATGGAAGGTGATCCGGCTGTTGATCCATCTTTATATAATGTTAATCCATTTTATACCAGTGCAGCCGAATTCAATTCTTTCAACAGGATGGTAAGAACAAACAAAACAGGTACTGACTGGTACCATGAGATATTCAAACCTGCACCGGTTAACAGTCAAAACGTTTCAGTCAGCGGTGGCGGACCCCAGGGTAATTATTTATTATCCCTCAATTATCTTGATCAGGAAGGAATGATGTTGAATACCGGTTTAAAGCGCTATGGTATCCGTGCAAACTCTCAATTCAACATTTCAAAAAGGATAAGAATAGGTGAAAACTTATCATATTCAATTATGGAAAACCGATTATCGGGTACAAATTCCGAAGGTAGTGCTATTGGAATGGCATTCAGGCAACAGCCGATTATACCAGTTCATGATATCATGGGTAATTATGCAGGCACCTTTACAGTTGGTGGTCAATTGCTGGGCAACTCAAGAAATCCGGTTGCCATACGGGATCGGGTTAAAGACAACAATAACCTCGCAGGTCGTTTATTTGGTAACATTTATGGCGAGGTCGACTTGCTAAATTCACTTACTTTCCGTACAAGCTTCGGGGGGGATTATTCCACAAACTCTGCCAGATCTTTCACATACCCGGAATATGAAAACGCTGAAAACTCGCAGCTAAATGCTTATAGTGAATCAAACGGTCTTGTTTATAACTGGGTTTGGACAAATACATTGACGTATTCACAACAGTTTAAACAGCACAATTTAAAACTACTGGTTGGAACAGAAGCGTTGAATAGTGCTGCCCGTTCCCAATCAACTACAGTCACTGACTATTTTACCTTCGATCCAAACTTTACTACATTAAGCAGTGGAACAGGAACGCCCACAGCAACAAGCTCACGCGAAGGGGTTTCTATCAAGTCTTATTTTGGAAGGATCGATTATAGCTTCATGGACAGATATTTATTAGGTGCTGTTCTAAGAAGAGACGGTTCTTCGAAGTTTCTAATCAATACCTATGGTTGGTTCCCGGCTGTAAGCGCAGGATGGCGTTTATCAGAAGAGAATTTTATGCAGGACATATCCTGGCTTCATGATCTTAAGATCCGGGGATCATGGGGTGTAATGGGAAATCAGAATAATGTGGCACCACCAAATTCATACTACCAATATGGAGGTGTACGTCAAAGCAGCTTTTATGATATCACAGGTTCTAACAGTATTTTAGCGCCTGGTGTTTCGCAGATATATATAGGTAATCCTGATGCCAGATGGGAGAAAAACATCAATGTAAATATTGGTTTCGATGCCAGCCTGTTTAATGGCAAACTCGCAATTACTGCCGACTATTATAGAAAAGACATTAAGGATCTTTTGTATAACCCAACACTTCCTGGAACGGCAGGAAATGCTGTACAACCGTTTATCAATATCGCCAGCATGAAGAACGCTGGTTTTGATGCATCTATCACAGGTAATTTTGATCTGGGTGCAGATCTGAAATTATCAACAACAGCGACCATTACAACTTATAAAAACACGATTACAAAGGTTAGCAATATCTCAAATTTCTTTGGCTCAGATGCAAAGCGTTTCGGAGTTGATATCATACGCAACCAGGTAGGTAGTCCCATTTCATCATTTTATGGATATGTAATTGAGGGATTTTGGGATGACGCCGATGAGATAGAGACAGCAGATGAAGCTGCAAGAAAAGCAGCCAATGATGTAAGTGTTGTTTACCAGAACGATGTGAAAGTGGGCAGGTTCCGGTATGCAGATATTAACGGTGATGGACGTGTAACAGATAGTGACAGAACGATTCTGGGAAATGCTAATGCTGATTTCAGTTATGGTTTAAACATAGGGCTCAGTTATAAAAACGTCGATTTCAGTATTTTCTTCTATGGCGTACAGGGTAACGAGATTTGGAATCAAACAAAGTGGTGGACCGATTTTTATCAAACGTTAGGACCCGGAGCAAAAAGCAATACGGCGTTAAATGATTCATGGACGCCACAAAATAAAAATGCCAAAGTAGCCATCCAGGAAACAGTGGCTTCCTTTAGTTCAACCGGTGTTCCTAATTCATATTATGTTGAAAACGGATCATATCTCAGAGCAAGGAATGCACAATTGGGGTACACGTTACCTAAATCCATCATCGGTAAAACAGGAATACAAAGTCTTCGTGTTTATGTTCAGGCGGCCAACTTTCTGACAATTTCAAATTATAGTGGCATAGACCCGGAAGTAACAGGTGCTGCTACCAATTTCGGTATCGATGAAGGTGGATATGCACAGCCACGCCAATTTCTGATTGGCGTTAACCTTCAATTTTAATTCAATCACACAAAAAAACTGAAGCAATGAAAAAATATATTATAACACAAGTTGCAGTTGTTTCATTACTGGCACTGCTCTGCAGTTGTAACAAAGATTTTCTAGATCAACCGGTACAAGGCGCATTGTCTCCCTCTACACTGGCGAATAAAAAAGGTATAAATTCATTATTGATTGGTACATACGCTGCTATGGACGGCGCAACCACAGGCGGAGCCGCAGTTGGTGGTGGAGGCTCAATGTGGGGTGCATCTCCCAGTAATTTTCTTCATGGAAGCATTGCAGGCAGTGAAGCACATAAGGGTGCGGGCGGTGGTTCTGAAATTCCTATGGCGCCTTTCCAGAGATGGAATTCTATGGATGCCGCAAATCCTTATCTGAATTTGAAATGGAAAGCAGATTATGAAGGGATAGCACGCGCTAATTCAGTTTTGAGGATTCTGCCTGACGTAAAAGATATGTCCGATGCAGAAAAACTAGTTGTAGAGGCACAGGCTAAAACACTAAGGGGTCATTTCTACTTTGATCTTAAAAAGAACTTCAATATGGTTCCATGGATCGATGAGACAGCTACGGAATATGCGGTTCCAAATGACAAAGATATCTGGCCCAACATCGTAAATGACTTCAAATTTGGAATGGATAATCTTCCGGTAACATTCGGGGTCGATATCGGACGAGTGAATAAATGGGGTGCAGCAACCTATTTAGGTAAATCATATCTATACCAGAAGAAATGGGCTGAGGCGAAAGCGATATTCGACCAGGTGATTACACAGGGAACAACAGCTAGTGGCTTGAAATATGACCTGGTGGCAAACTTCCATGACAGCTTTGATGCTGCAACAGAAAATAATAAAGAATCAGTGTTCGTTGTACAAATGGTTCCAAACCTTGGAACGAACGATGTATCAAACTCGAACGGTGGAGACTTACTAAACTATCCGGTTACGATTTTTGCTTGCTGCGGAATTTACATACCGTCTCAGGATCTTGTTAATTCATACAGAACAAATGTAAGCGGTCTACCATATATTGATAATTATAATCAATTCCAGGTTAAGAGTGATCAGGGATTATCTTCAAATGATCCATTTACACCTGATGCTGGTCCTTTAGATCCTCGCCTGGATTGGACAGTAGGCCGTCGTGGGATACCTTATCTCGATTACGGTGTTCATGAAGGCAAAGCATGGATCAGAGATCAGGCCGAAGCCGGTCCATACTCTCCGATAAAAAATGTACATATGAAAGCTACGCAGGACAAGTTTGCAAATTATGCTTATTGGGCACCTGGTAATGCTATTAATCTGAATCTAATCCGGTTTGGCGATGTGCTGTTATTGGCAGCAGAGGCTGAAGCCGAGCTTGGAAATTTTTCCAAGGCGGAAGAATATGTAAACCGTGTTCGTAACCGTGCTGCGAATCCGGCAGGATGGGTATATAAATATGTTGACAATTCAAATCCAACAGGGCCCCGCTCCAATGTTCCGGCTGCTAATTACAACATACAACCTTACTCAACCGGTACATTTGCCGCACAGGGGAAACCGTTTTCATTGAAAGCAATTTATTTTGAACGAAAACTGGAGCTTGCAATGGAAGGTCATCGTTACTATGATATATCGAGATGGGGAATTGCAGCTGAAACTATGAACGCGTATTTTCAGTACGAAGCTCCACTCACCACCGATCTTGTAGGTGCCCTTTTCGCAAAAAACAGAAACGAGTATTATCCAATTCCACAGGCACAAATTGATTTAACATCAGTCGATGGAACCCCAACCTTAAAACAAAATCCAGGTTATTGATAACAACGGGCTGCCTGGCTTTTCTTAAGCAGATTCATTAACGATCACAAGCTAAAGCCCGCGGAAGCACATGTTTTGCATATATCGTAATTAAAATATTAGAATCTTATTTTATAATTAATCAAGTACAACAATGGCAAAATTCAGAATTAGTTTGAATATGGAATACTGTCGCAGCGCGGATAAGGGTTTTGAAGAAGGTGTGCGTATCGCTTCAGAAATTGGCTATAAGTATATAGAACCGATGGTGCATACCGGTTGGGAACTACTAAGTGAGGTTCAATATTTCCATTCGTTTTCTATGGAGGAGGATACTTTGCTTATGAAAGAGATTTGCGACCGGTACGGTGTAACGGTAAGTAGCCTGAGTGGACATAGCCCGTTAATGAAGCCCGAAGCTGCTGTGTCAAGATTGACCCGGGCAATAATATTTGCAGACGCATTAAACGCACCGTTCGTGAATACAGACGAAATGATCAAACCAGACTGGATGACTGACGATTTTGCACATGAGGTTATGCGTTATACGCTAATGAAGGCTGAATTGGTAGCAGCGCGTCATAAAGTGAATATCTGCATCGAGCCACATGGTGAATTCACCAAAACCGCAGAGGGATTGTTGAAGATCGTTGACCTGGTTAAATCTCCCTGGATAGGTGTTAACTGGGATACAGGCAATTCTTACCTCGCCGGCGTTGAAGATCCATATGATGGGTTAATGCAGGTGAGGGATCATGTGATGCATATTCATGCAAAAGATATCAGTCTTCAGCAAGGTGAACACGAACGTGGTAAGGTAACGGGAACACCTGTTGGATGTGCTTGTGGTGAAGGGGTGGTTAATTGGGACAAGGTTTTCGAAATTCTCGAACCGGTTGATCGCGAAATATTCCTAAGTGTTGAATGCGGAAAAATAGATGAAGCTGAAAGAAGCATTGTATTCCTTGAAAAGGCTCTTGGTAAGTTTTTAATCAAGGATAATACCAGGGGTAAAACTCAGATCGCTATATAGTTGAGGATAGTATAATGTAATAATAATAAAATATGCGGAATAAAAAATTGTTCGCCATAGGTGCAGGCGTATTGATCTTGATTGTCGGAGTTATATGGTTTTATCCCTCGAAAAAAAGCACACCACGTGTTTTGCTGTTTAGCAAAACCGAGGGCTATCGCCATTCAGAATCTATCGACGCTGCTCAATTGCTATTCACTAAGATGGCGCAAGAGCATGGGTTTATTGCAGATACTACAGAAGATGCAAATAATCTGAATGAAGATAATCTGAAAAAATATCAGGCCATTGTTTTCTTACATGCTTCCGGTTCCATATTAAATGCATCACAACGAACCAGTCTCCAACGTTATATCCAGGCAGGTGGCGGTTTCCTGGCTATTCATGCTTCAGCAGATGCCGAACGCGACTGGCCTTGGTTCGGAAAATTATTAGGTGGATATTTTCACAGTCACCCCAAAATTCAGCAAGCTGTCTACCGCACTATTGATAAAAATCATCCGGCCTCGGCATTTATGCCTGACAGTATTGAAAGGACAGATGAATATTACAACTTTGAACAGTTAAATCCTGATATCAAAGTGCTAATGACGCTTGATGAAAACTCGTACGAGGGAGGTAACATGGGTCAGAATCATCCGGCTGTCTGGTATCATGAATATGATGGAGGACGTTCTTTTTATACTTCAATGGGGCATACAAAAGAAACCTATAGCGAGTCATTTTTTATAAAACAGCTATGGGAAGGGTTGAACTGGACCATGGGTGGCAAGGAGCCTAAGGCACTCGATTATACAAATGTTATTCCAGAGGAAAACAGGTTCGTAAAGACTGTTTTAATGAAGGGTCTTGATGAGCCAATGCAACTTGCAATAGCAGATGATGACAGAGTTTTTTTTGCCCAGCGAAGAGGAGAGATTATAGAATACGATCAACAGAAAAAAATATCCAGATCGGTAGGTACTATACCGGTATTCAGTCAGTATGAAGATGGTTTGCTTGGGCTAGCCCTGGATCCTGGATTCAGCGATAATCGCTGGATCTATACTTACTATACCAACCTGGGAGGTAAGGCTTTCAATGTTTGCCGATTTACATTGAATGATGCCGGGATGATAGATTTGGCTTCAAGAAAATTGTTGTTAGAAATTCCAAAAGACATTCTGGATGGCAGCCATACCGGTGGTGCATTATTGTTTGACCCAAGAGGAAACGGAGATCTTTTTATTACAGTTGGTGATAACAGCAGTCCAAGGGGCTGGGTTTATGCCCCAATAGATGAAAGGCCAGGCAGGGAACATTGGGACGCACAAAGAAGTTCGGGTAATACAAATGATTTAAGAGGAAAGATTTTACGGATACACCCAGAGGCAAACGGAACTTACAGCATTCCGAAAGGAAATCTATTCGCAAAAGGAGAGCCGCGCACCCGCCCGGAAATTTACAGTATGGGTCATCGTCAACCCTGGCGTATTTCTATGGATACAAAAACAGGTTGGTTATATGAAGGAGAAGTAGGTCCGGATTCAAGGAAAGACTCGGCAAGGATTGGTCCTGAATCTTATGATGAATATAATATCATCAAAAAACCAGGCAATTATGGCTGGCCCTATTTTGTAGGTCCAAATAAGCCTTACTACAAACATGACTTTGTAACGGGTGAATCAGGTGATGCTTTCGACTCTGCAAAACCTGAAAATGCTTCGCGAAATAATACCGGTATATCTATATTGCCTCCGGCTCAACCCGCGGTTTTATATTATCCTTATGCTAAATCGAAAGAGTTTCCATTGATGGGAACCGGCGCAAGAAGTGCTGTCGGCGGGCCTGTATTCAGAAAAGAAAATTTTAAAGATGCAAAAAATACTTTTCCAAAGTATTATGAAGGCAAATGGTTTATCACAGAATGGTTAAGAGGATGGATACTTGTTGTTACTATTGATGAAAATGGTAACTATAAGTCGATGGAACAGTTTATGCCCAGTGCTAAATTCGATGGGCCTCTGGATATGACTTTTGGTCATGATGGAAGCTTGTATCTGCTTGAATATGGCAAAGGTTGGTTCAAGGCTAATGAAGACGCAAAACTAGTTCGCATTGAATATAATGGTGGTAACCGCAAACCTGTGGTTAAAGTACAGGCCGAAAAAATGGCAGGATCCCTGCCGTTCAAAGTGGTTCTGTCGTCAAAGGGCAGCTATGATTATGATAAAGACGAATTGAAATTTGAATGGAAGATCTCAAACAAAGATGGAAGCTTAGCTCAAACTGCAAAAGGTACTGATGCTTCTTTTACTTTAACGAAGGCCGGAGTTTACGATGCTGTACTGACAGTGACGGATGAACATGGCGCAAACAACAGCGCCAGCCTGGAGTTGATCGGAGGTAATGAACCACCGAAGGTAAAACTCGATATCGTTAAAGGCAACAGTACGTTTTTCTTTCCGGGACAAACAATCACGTATGAAGTGAAAGTTGATGATAAGGAAGATGGGACATTGTCAAATGGTAAAATTCCCGCAAACAAGGTACGCCTGAACTTTGATTTTGCATCAGGAGGATACAGTCCTGTTTTAGGCGATCCGACTCCGGAAACAGAAGGGTTGTCGGTTTTTGCAGGTATGGCTCTTAACTCGAGCGACTGTTATTCATGTCATGCTATAAGTAAGAACTCTATCGGCCCTAAGTTCAAAGATATCGCTGACAGATATAAAGGCGATAAAAATGCCTTAACTCCGTTGGCAAACAAAGTTATCAATGGAGGATCCGGAAGCTGGGGACAAGTTGCTATGAGTGCACATCCTGATCTTCCAGTTGAAAATGCAAAAAGGATGGTTGAATTTATACTTGCACTTTCTGCACCGGCACTGCCATCGCTGCCATTAAGCGGAGAATATAAGATGGAAGCCAAAGCAAGTAATTCCAAGGCTGTTTACGTGTTAAAGGCTTCGTATACTGATAATAGCCGGAACGAAGCAACTGCAGTAACTACTGAAGATGTCATAATTCTGAGAAACCCAGAGGTCCGGCTTTCAGAGATTCCAATACGCAAAGGGTCCATGAATGTTAAACTGCCTTCGACTGGTGGCGAGATAGAGATGTTGCCAAAATCAGGTGATTATTTTGCCTTTTCACAAATCGATCTGACTGAACTTTCAGCAATTGAATTTTCGGGCAGTGCCAATGGGACACTGGAATTAAGGCTTGACTCGCCAACGGGAAAAATAATAGGGCAGGTAGATTCAACTCAAAAGCAGTCAAAAGTTGAATCTATAAACAAAAATAATAAGTCTGGAAAGTATAGAATCAATATTAGCGGATTGAATGGTAAACATGATTTGTATTTTGTATTAAAAGGCAAAGCTTTTATGATCCAGGATAAGTTAATGTTTTTTGCACAAAAGAATTTTGGTGCTGTAGCGAAACACTGATTTAATAAATCCAAACAATAGTTTGGGATAGTGTTGTCCTTATTAAATTTTGATAGAAATAATGTTTACAAACAGGAGGGATTTTTTAAGTCATTCAGCAAAAGCTTCTGTTGCAACTGCGATACCCTTTTCGATGTCTTCTTTCGTCTCAGATAAAAGTACATATATGCCGGCAGCGAAAAGAAAGTTTTCGATGAGTTTGAATCCATTTTCCATTGGGGTGAGTTCGGATATTTCACAGCAGAAGTTGAATGCATTTGCTATTAGATATGGATTCGAATCTGTATCCGTGGTCACTAAAGACATCATGAAACAGTCCACGACACAACTGGATCTCATGGTGGCAAAAATGAAAGAGGCCGGGCTGCATTGGGGTGTTTCCGGCCTGACAGTCGAATACAGGAAAGATGAAGCTACTTTTAGAAAAGGAATCGCAGAACTGCCGGCTATTGCCAGTGTCTTAAATAAAATTGGGGCGAAACGAATGATGACCTGGATCATGTCGAACCACGAACAACTAAATTATCTCCGCAATTTTCGACAGATGGCAGTCAGGCTGAGTGAAATAGCCAGCATATTAAATGATCATAATATAAGATTGGGTTTGGAATATGTGGGGCCAAAATCTATCTGGTCAGCCAACAGGTTCCCCTTTATACACACTATGGCGGAGACAAAGGAATTGATTGCTGCGATTGGGCAACCGAACGTTGGTTTTCATTTAGATACGGCGCATTGGTTTACTTCTGGAGAAGGCATTTCTGATATTCTTTCTCTTACAAACGGAGAAGTAATTGGCTGTGATTTAAACGATGCTATAGCTGGTATAAGCTGGGAAGATCAGCCAGGTTATCAAAGAGAGTTGCCCGCAGCGACCGGTGTAATTGATATTAAGGGATTTTTAAATGCCCTGATAAAAATTGAATATGATGGCCCGATACAGGCTGAACCATTTAATGACAGATTGAATAATTTGGATGATGAATCTGCAATCAAATCCACTGCGGAAGCAATGAAGAAAGCTTTTGCTTTGAATAGTTAGCAAGTTGTATACGTACTTATTAAAACAAGATTAAAAAAATCGTTCTATTAAATTCCGATACAGGCTCTCAAAGTGAAAATGGGGTTACTGTTTAAAGTTTATTCAAGGATAATAATTCTTAAATATAATGTACATCATTATATTTTGGTTAATTTCAGGAAGAGTCCTCATAAGCGCCATATGATCGATAACAAACCAATCTATCTGGAAAAGGATCATGAGTATCATCCTGATACTTGTGAGCCATTGATTAACGCATGGAATGCGAATAAGATTGAACTTCAGGCCTGGGCCCGTTTAAGTTATCCCGGTTATAGGATGAATGAATATATTTTACCTGGCATCAACACCATTGGATATTGGAATGCCCACACAACCCAGGATTGGGGTCTTGACTGGCATAGGAATGAGGGTCTGGAAATCACTTACCTTGAAACAGGTTCACTATCTTTTGAACTGGAAAATGAAAAACATTTGTTGCTGCCTGATGAGATTACTATTACCCGGCCATGGCAGCCACATAGAGTTGGTGATCCTAACATTGGTATAGGTAAACTTTACTGGATTATTTTGGATGTCAATGTAAGACATCCACATCAGGAGTGGCAATGGCCGTCCTGGATCGTGTTAACTAAAAATGACATTGACGAACTTTCCCGGATGCTAAGACAAAATGAGCAACCTGTGTGGAAAGTGAATGCAGAAATAAGAAGATGTTTTCAAAAAATAGGTCAGTTGTTAGGTGAGGCGGATAAGGAAAGAAACGAATCCTGGATTGCTATCTATATCAATGAGTTGTTGATGAATTTGCTCGCTTTGTTCAGGCAAGGGCATTTTTCTTATAACGAGTCGCTTACCGATAGTAGCCGAACTATTGAGTTGTTTATTAAAGATCTCAAAAATACATTTTACAATAGCTGGACGTTGGAGTCAATGGCATCTCACTGCGGCCTTGGAGTAACGCGGTTTGTACACTACTTTAAATTGTATACGAACAAGACTCCAATGAATTATTTAACCTATTTACGTTTGGAAGCTGCTGTACAGGAGCTGAAAAGTTCACCGAAAAAAAACGTGAATGAAATTGGCTATGAATGCGGCTTTTCGAGTAGCCAGTATTTTGCCACTGTTTTTCGGAAACAGTTCGGAATCTCACCCCTTATCTACCGTCAGGGAAACAGTATGATAAAGCGAGATTTGCAATACAAATAATTAAAGGATTAACTAAGATTAGTTTGATGGTTACGGCATATCGCTGCAAAAAAGATATCACTATCATCATTTTACGACTGCCTATCTTGGAGAAGCGAAAACCGAATCACATTTCGCACAAACCGGCATATTTTTTCAACATTAAATAGAAAATAATGAGAAAGATCATTTTACAGGAATGGTTTTCCCTTGATGGATTTGCAGCTGATGAAAAAGGCTCGACTGATTTCTTTACCGCACCGGAGTTTAAAAGTTTTGATATTACCAAGATAACTTGCGGTTCCGGTACATAATATAGGTACCTACTATGAAACAGTAAGAACAAATGTGAAACATATTTGCCGGAAGCTTGGTGTTATGTCAGTATCGGAGACGGTGATAAAGGCAATGAAAATGGATCTTGAATAAATGCGTCTCAATGCATTTTAATCCGGTTACCGACCTTAGGTAAAAAATTTGATTGATATTCACAGAACGGCTGCTTGTAAATTGCTGGCCATTATATTGGATCTCAAATCAACGATTTTATGGGTTTTCTATCCTCAAAAAGCATTTCAATTTTTCGAACAAACAAGGCTATGTATTCCGCATCAGGAGTTAAATTCTTTTTATTTCTTCTCATCAATCCAGGGCAATACGTCAATGCCCAGGTAAATACAGATATAGCTTTCCGAAAGGAAATAAGCCAGTACGGAATAACCTGGACCTTCGACAAGCCAATGAAGACAGGCCGGTTTATTACAGGCGATTGGTGGGTGCAGGGACCGGTACTAATATTGGAAGTGTCTCCCGCACCGGGTCCGGTTCGCACAGACACGGTAAAGCTGAAGGTTAATCGCTGGAATGATACCAGTCTTAAAAATGATACCACGCTTCGGAATGGTTCTATGATTGTATTAAAAGCAGGTCACAAACAAAGCTATGATTCCAGGGCAGCTGCATTCAGCAAAAAAGATGTAATTCAATTTCCTTTTATACTCAAGCCATCGCTCTCCCTTATCTCATCAATAAGTAATGAAACATTGCCAGTTGATCATTTTGCGAAAAATATTATGTGGGAGGGAGAGACAAAATCCGAGACGGTGATGAAAGCCGCAGCGGTGCTGACCTGTGTACAGACTACTCCGCCTGCAGATGCTTTTCGCCCTCCATATGCCGGAACAACAAAGCCTTTTTTCAAGGCTTCAGATATCCGATGGAATTTGTTGCCAAAACTTTCACCTGCAGGTGAAGTGCCTTCATGGCAGGAGTTCGAACGATATCTGCAAAGGCCATGGATAGATCATCTTATGAGCTGGTCTCAACAACAGCTTGTTCCTAATGAAAATGGGCCGCCTTACGGTCGCGAACATGCGAGAATTATCTCCATTGCAAGTTTAATGTTATCACTTGATGTTCCAAAACAACAAAAAGAAAAACTCGCGATCGGATTAATACAACGCGGTATCGATCTTTATGGCCTTGCCATGGCCGGTGGTTACTGGAATGAAGGGGGCGGTCATTCCAGTGGTCGTAAATGGCCAATTGTGTTTGCAGGCATTATGCTCAATAAACCACAATTTAGCAAACTTCCTGATACAGCTTTTTTCCAGGAAGATACCCAAACATATTATGGAAAGGGTTGGTTTGGACAGGATGTTTTATGGCAGATCATACAACATCATGGCCAGAGAACAACCTATGAAGAAAAGCCACCAGCAGAATGGGAACAATGGGATAAGACATCTGAGAGCTATCGCAATTGTTGCACCGCAGCAAGCTGGGTTGGTATGGCATTGACTGCGCGGTATATGAAAGCGATTAAAACCTGGGGACATGATGCATTCTTTGACTATTTAGACAGGTGGATGCGTGAAGATGATCCATATGTTGCACAACGAGGTGAGAAAGGCCGGCCTAAAATGGAGACAACTACTTTTGATCCTTTTGTGACGGCGATGTGGAAGGCGCATCGAAAGGCCGCCCCGGCCCAGGAAATGTCAGGCAATCCGCTTAAGTGGGTCTGGGAAGGAAATCAGGGGAAGTGGATAGCGAATCCACATTAAAAAAGCATTTATCGGCGTTGATATACAAACCAGATTCCGGCGCCATAAGTTTCTCTTGAAGCAAAGGATTTTGGCCTGTATGGACCACCCACAATGCCGGGATTAAATTCAATCCGTACAAAAAGCTGTTTATGATAAAGATCATACTCAATCCCAAGAGGAAACATTAGCTGCCATTGAAAGAAGTTTTTTCCTTTCAAAGCAGGTAGAACCGTTGTTTTTGTAAGGCTTCCCCTGCCATTTGGAAGATAAATGCTGCTATCCCATCGTTGATCATAGTTGTTAACTAAGGCAAAACTGCCTTGAGCATGCACACCAGCGAGAAATTGCAGTTTCCCAGAGATTTTGAACCTATGATTCAGGCCAAAATTAACCCCAAAAAATTGTTGATTCTTAGTCAAAGAATATTTGTCAATAACCATCATTGTATCCCCCGGATGATAACGATTTTCAACCGAACCTGCATCTGTGGTCAGTTTACCGGTAATAACAAATCCTGCCTGCAGGGTATGTGTCTTCCAGAACCTCGATGAGGTGCCGGATTTAGAAAATTCAGCGTTGAGATAGAAAGTATGTAACCGGAAGGGTGCAGTGTTACCAGAAAATCCATTGTAAGGTATAGAGTTGAGGTAATCAGTATATGCTTCAGGATTTTTTAGTATCGGTGAGATTGTGATCGGATTGTTACCTACGGGACTGAGTTCAAAAATTCGATATCCGAAGGAGTAATTCTTAATTTTGAATTTTTGTGCGTTAACGTTAATGGATAAGCAAAGTGAAAGAAATAATACTGGTATTGCAGTTAGTTTCAATTTCATAGCATGAGACCATATCAAGTCGTCCACAATGATATATGAATTTTGGCATACGTCAAAAGGAATGATGATTTGAAAAGTTTGCAATCAGAATTTTTATGCGATCAAATTTTTATCATTACACTATCTGCAGCGAGGTCATGAATCGCACGTTTTTCCGGCGAACTGTGAATGGTTAAAAAAGACAGCCAGCCGAGAGCCAGTTTCAATACATACCTCAAGAGCGATTGGAAGATATTTATAGTCGCGTTTAGATCGGTCGATTTGCGGACGCGGATTCCATTCATCCTGTTACCAATAGTTCCACCAAGCGTTGTGCATACTGGTTCATAAACTAACCACAATGTCAAAAACATTACAACTCTGAGCCAGTCTGGCGGGCTCGCCATTTTGTCAAGCAAACCTGTAAAAACAAACATTAGCACGACAATAAAAATGGTGTCGATGAATGTTGATTGTATTCTTGTTTTTAGTTCCGGGTATTGAGTTTCCATGTTAATGTTTTGGACAGACTTCAAAATACATAAAATCATGTCAGTTTTAAAACCTTTTCGGTTAACATAGAATGTTTATTCTTCCAGCGATAAATTGAAGGTTGATAAGAATTATATTATCTTGTTTGATATAGTAATAACAAACGGCATTGCTTCAATTGTTACTCAATATAACATCTTCAATGAAAAGAGTTACAAAATTATCATAATATATATGTCTGATCACTTCGTCGTTTTTCAGAAATTCACTCACCAGGCACAGGCAGAAGAAATCGTGGAATTGTTTCGCTCTGCAGGTATTGACTATCAGCTGGAAGGCACGAAAGCTCCATTTGATCCCACTTTTACTTTCACTTCCTATGAGCCTGAAGTTGAGTTAAAAATTAAACAAAAAGATTTTCAACGGGCAGGGAATCTGTTGGATTCCCATTATCAACAAATGATTAGTGATGTCCCCTCAGATTATTATCTGAATAATTTCTCAGATGTTGAACTACAAGATTTAATTCAAAAGAAAGATGAATGGGGCCAATTCGATTATGTGTTTGCGAAACACCTGCTTGGTGAGCGTGGTTCGGCAATTACCAGCGAAGCGGAAAACGAAATCACTTCACAAAGGCTCCTGGAACTTAAAAAGCCTGCTGAGCTCAGCACTTATTGGATTGTCATCGGCTACGTTCTCGCAGTTATTGGTAGTCTCATTGGATTTTTTATGGCTTTGACTATACTGGTGTTCCGAAAAACGCTTCCGGACGGTGAGTTAATCTTTGGATATGACAAATATTCCCGCAACCATGCTATGGCGATGATGATCATCTCGGGGACGCTGTTGCTGCTGCGATTCTTATTTAATCTGCCCTTGTTTTATGAAATACTTATTCCTTTTTTCTAATCTTCAGATACTCAAATACCACGCAACAGTCACCCAGAACTGTTGGGCCTTGGCTGCCGTATAAAATTCATTGACGCGGTATTCCAATCCAAGCTCAATTTTGCTATTATCCCTGGCGTTATATCCCATCGCACCGGAAGCACGTATTTCCAGATCGGTGTTGGCGCTGGACCAGATCCCGAGGTATTCGTTATTAAATTTTGCATAAAACTCTTTGGGATCAATCGTCCTGCCATTCAATGCCTTTTCGAGACCCAGCCTGTAACGTAGTCTGATTTCAGTTGGCTCGTCTGTACGCAAGGTTTCATCCAACACTACCCGATGGGCCAGCGTTAAGATCTCAAACTTACGTACACTATTAAACTGTTGAATGAAACGATGAATAAATTGACCATCCTCCAGACGGATGAGGTATCCACCACCAATCGAATTGTCTGCAGAAATTTTCCTGGTCAGGACGAGATGAAGATCCGTTCTTTCATAACGAAATTTTTTGCTGGCTTCCTTAGAAGTTTCCTTTTCAGAGAATATCTGTCTCGACTCGAGCTTCGTGTTCAGTTTGAAATCCCTGGGAATTGAGAAGTTTATGTTAACCTGTGTAAGGGTTCCGGCAAGATAGTTCTCCTGTGAAAACAGGCTGTCCATGCCAATGCTAAAAAGCAAACAAAAGATGATAAGTCGCCGCATTAATAAACCAGGTTGTCGACGTTTCGTTGAATAATTTCGTGCATACTTTTAATATTGCCGCTTTGGTCGCAAAGCACCTCATAATACTTTGACAAGTCAGTCTTTTTTGCTCTTAAAATCAGCTCATATTGTATTAATATACCGGCCGGTAACTTTTCATTTACTAGTGCGGCTTTCAATAGATCCCTGCCACCACTCCATTGTGTTTGTGTTTTGACAATTTTGAAAGTTTTGAATTCATCTTTAAACTGTTTCATCATCAGGCTCCTGGTATTTTCTGGCAAGGCATTCAACGGTGTCAAAATTTCTATGTCATGAATTTCACCGGAATTGGAAAATTCAATGCTATATTGTTTTCCGGAATATTTTAATTTAGCTTCAATGCTCGTACCTGTTAAGCTTTCCTCGCCATACCAATGGATTTTTACATTTTTGAAGTATTCATTCACAAAACTCAGTGCGTCCGGATGTATTTGAGTTCCTTTGATGGAATATTCGCGCTCGTATTTCTGCTGAGCTGTGGCAGGTGCCACCCAGAGCATTAATGCCATAAATTGTAATAACCCGAAAATGGAGATTGAATATTTCATCTTAATCCAGTACTTCAAAAATTCGTCCAATGGGAGGTAAAATTAATCTGATTATCCTTCCCTTTGAATTAATACTGCGTTAATAAGCATCTGTGTGAAAAACCAGCTACAAATTCAACTTAAAACAACAGGTACAAACCCATGACTCCAACTATTCCCAAAGAAAATCTTAAGCGTGCAATTGGTATCAGGTCGCTGGCCCTGGCAATTATCAATATCACGGCGGGTTCGGGCATTTTTGTGATCCCTGCGATTATTGCTGAAGGGCTCGGGGCAACAGCGATATTAGCCTATTTGGTTTGTGGGGCATTGATTTTTTTAATTGGATTATGTTTTGCTGAACTCGGTAGCAAAACAAATATCAGTGGTGGAGCATACACTTTTATAGAAAACGCTTTCGGCCCTTATGTGGGCTTTATAGCAAATAATATTTTCTGGTTAGGAGGATGCGTAATGTCAGATGCCGCTATTGCCAATGCGCTGGTCAATACATTAAAGTTTTTTGTTCCTGCATTAGGCATCGAAATCTTCCGGGTATTGATTCTGTTGATTGTATTCGGTGGATTGGCTCTGCTAAATATCCGCAGTGTAAAAAACGGCATACGATTTATTGAGTTTGCCACATTGGGAAAATTGATCCCGATGATTATACTGGTAATTGTAGCCGCCCGATTTGTAGTGCCCTCTAACCTTGCCTGGGAAATTGCGCCTACTGTTAACAATATCGGTACTGCTTCACTGCTGTTGTTTTTTGCTTTTATTGGCCTGGAAGGTCCGCTGAGCAATGGTGGTGAAATGAAAAATCCGAAACGAACCGTGCCCCTGGGCATTTTTCTTGGGTTATCTGCCGTGTTGCTTTTATATATCTGCATCCAAACCGTAACACAGGGAGTATTGGGGTCAAATATCGGGCAATATAAGGATGCGCCGTTAGCCGCCGTTGCAACGATTTCAATGGGACAGGCAGGAGCTGTTTTGATAACTGCGGCTGCTGCACTATCAATGATGGGTGCCCTGGGAGGGGAAATCTTATCTATTCCCAGGATATTATTTGCCGGTGCAAGAGACGGCCTGATGCCAAAGCAATTGGCAAAAGTGCATCCTTTGTTTAATACACCTTATCTCGCGATCGCAGTGTATGCTTTGATTGGATTTGTGCTGGCGGTTTCAGGAGGATTCAAGCAATTAGCCACGATTGCCAGTGCAGCTTTGTTGATCATTTACCTGGGAGTAGTGCTGGCAAGCATCAAACTCCGGAAAACAGAAACAGCAATAACTGATAAAACTTTTCGGGTGCCCGGCGGCGTTATTATTCCAGTTCTCGCAGCAGCAGGAATTCTATGGTTGCTTTCAAAATTAACCAAACCGGAACTCATCGGTATTGCGGGTTTTATTCTGATATTTTCAATTATTTATTTCGTCATGAAACTTGTGAAGAAAAAAAAGATCGCAATAGCTATTGAGTATAAAAAATAAGAATTGTCAAAAAAAAATTACATCATGAAAAGCATTGTTCTATTATTTTGTTTTTGCTCCATTACGCATATTGCATATTCGCAAAAACCACGTGCACGTGATATCGGGATCCCCTTTGATGGGATTACCGGTAAGTATAATGCCATCACAGATGTAAAAGGTGTGGAGGTAGGATACAGTACAATTATATCCGGGCAGGGAAATAATATCCGGGGTAAAGGTCCGGCGCGTACTGGTGTTACGGCGATCTTCCCCCGGGCCAGAAATAACAATCCCGTTTATTCAAACTGGTATTCATTAAATGGAAACGGTGAAATGACGGGTACAACCTGGATTACCGAATCTGGTTTTTTGGAAGGCCCAATAATGATAACAAATACCAACAGTGTAGGAGTAGTGAGGGACGCAGTGCTGAAATGGTATGTAAAGAAAGCCTGGTACAAGGAAAATTTCTGGTATACATATCCGGTGGTTGCAGAAACCTATGATGGTTTTATGAACGATATCTATGGATTCCATGTAAAGGAAAGCAATGCATTTGAAGCTTTAGACAGCGCCACATCAGGTTATATAATGGAAGGTAATGTGGGAGGTGGAACGGGGATGATGTGTTTAGGATTTAAAGGCGGCACAGGAACCTCATCAAGGATTATAAAGATAAATGATTCAAGCTATACAGTAGGTGTACTTGTTCAATCCAATTTTGGTTCCAAACGAAATCTTACTATTGCAGGCGTTCCGGTTGGAAAAGAATTAATAGATACACTGAACTATGAACTGAAAGCACCACCTTCCTATCAACCAGGCGATGGTTCCATTATCGTAGTGCTTGCAACGGATGCCCCGCTTTTACCTCACCAGTTAAAAAGATTAGCTGCAAGAGTGGCAATTGGCGTGGGTAAAATGGGTGGCCGCGGTGAGAACGGATCAGGCGATATTTTCATTACATTTTCAACGGCAAATGCTAGTGCCTTTCAGAGAGAAGATTTTACCAAGGTAGATGTGTTGCCCAATGACCTGATGAATCCTTTGTTTGATGCAACGGTTCAGGCTGTGGAAGAAGCAATTGTGAATGCAATGGTGGCTGCTGAAACAATGGAAGGAATCAATGGTAACAAAGCATATGCATTGCCCCATAAGCAGGTATTGGATGTATTGAAAAAGTACAACAGGATAAAACCCTGAATACACTGCAAGAGAATGAAGGAATCGATGCAAAAAAATTTGACACCTGCAAAAATTGTGAACGTGAATATGACCAGGTAGGTTAAACAAGGTTAGACACCATTGCCCTCACTTCATCTTCATCTGAAATATAAACCTTGCCATAATCTGTAACCCGTTCGTTAATATAAGTCTGCGGATTGACAGCAACTACCCTGGCAGACGAGTGAAACTCAGTAGCCTGCGATTGTTCAGCTAGTTTTTTAATGTTAGAAGACTTAACACCTGCACCTGGCATAATGATTATTCGTCCCGCCGCCTGTTTAACCAGCTTGCCCAGGAGTTCACCTGCATCAGGAGCAGCCGATTCCTGTCCTGAAGTAAGTACCCGTTCGCAGCCGGCCTCAATAATATCTTCAAGTGCCTGGAAAGGATCCGGAGTGCCATCGAATGCCCGGTTACAGGTTACACCCAGAGGTCCCGCCCATTCAACAATTCTTTTCAGCATTTCAATATTAATAGTCGCATCAATATTCTGGGCTCCAACTGAAATTCCATTGCATCCAAGTTCGCGGCAAATCATAATATCATGTTTGATAATATCATACTCATCTTCATTATAATAATAATTTCCGGAGCGCGGACGAATAATCGGGTACAACAATATTGATATTTTTTCTCTTGCCTGTTTGATGGTACCATAGCTTGGCGTAGTGCCGCCTTCAACAGGATTATCGCAAAGTTCTACCCTGACTGCCCCACCTTTCTCTGCAACGATACATGATTGAATATTAAACGCGCAAACTTCAAGAGTCCTTTTTACTGACATTTTTTTTATTGTTTGACGTTTTTCGTGGACTGGAAATTAAGTAGCAGCTACTTTGCTTTAATTGCCAGCTCCAAATGCCGGTGCAGTTTTATCGTACCAGATTCTTTGAGTGCTTAAAGTTGGAAGATCCTGTGCATTGGGAGTAAAGCCCTGGTCGGTCATTGCTTTTTGCCAGTTAGCCCTGTTTGTTTCTCCCGGATCTAAAAGCCAGAACCTTCTTGGGATTGGCTCATTAAATGTTTCTCTTCCATAATAAGCAGACCCTGTTCTTGGATAACCCGTCCGCCTTGAAAAAACATAAGCCTCGTTCGGATTGCGATAGAAGTTAAGATGTTGCTGAATATAAATTCTCTCTTTATCGTTTGTTCCGTTAAGCGCAACATTTGTGCTGGCGAGATAAGCATTAATTTCAGATAAACCATTTCCCGAAAAGCCTGTAGTAGACTGGGCAATTGTGGCAATCTCATTCATTGTGAGAATGGAAGCCCTGATGCCTTTTTCATACCATTCCTTCAATGTGCCTTTTGTATTTACAGTACCTGCATATCCTTTCTGAATAAATTCAGCAATCTGTAAACAGCCTTCTGCGGCACTAACTGCCACTTCTCTATATTGACCACCATCGGGTTTATTGAATTTAGGAGAGAAGAAAAACCTGTTAACCGGTGATATCAGGAAATAATTGGTTACAGAGTTTCCGGGGTTATTGTTGCCAACCGGGAAAGCATTTTTTATATAACCGGCACGTGTAGGGTTTGTAGTAAAATCTGCTGGTCCTCCCTGGTATGCTATCAATGGATCATTGATAGCAATAAACGCAGGAAGTGTTGATCCATATTTTGTTAACGTATCCTTGAAACTTCCTGTAAGTCCGTTCGGTTCAAAATAAATGGGTAATCTCGGATCATTGACTTTCTTCATGAAATCAATGATGGAAGTAGTTCCAAAACGCTGACTTCTATATACTATTTCCCCGCCGCTGCCGAAAGGAAGATACTCCAGGCTCTGGTAGTTAAGCTGGTCTGCGATATCGGTGATCGGTCCTCTTGTATCGGCAAGCACCTGTTGAAAGATTGTCCTGGTCCTGGCATTGTCAACATTTTCAAGCCTTGCAGCAATCCTTAGCTTCAGTGAGTTTGCGAGTTTAATCCATTTTATCCAGTCACCTTTATAAAAAACATCAGCGGTGCCGAATGAATACTGACCTGTCAGTGAATTATCACCCATCGTAGCAATAGCGGCATTGAGTTCATTGAGCCATAAGGCAAACAGGGTTTCCTGGCTGTCGTATTCCGGATCAAAGCGGTTTTCAGTTCTTGCCTTTATTGCATTGATATAAGGAATCGATCCATTCATATCGGTTACTTTCAATGCATGCAGAATACCGGCAACATAAGTCAGCGCTGTGGCTTTTCTATAACTGCTGCTATCTTCTTTCTTCGATATCTGGTTTCTTATTTCAACCAGGTTTGGCAGAACGTCTCTGTAAAGCGTACCATAACGGAGATTTACATTACTTGTAAGTTCATATGGATCGGTAGTGAGATGTTGCGTGAAACGCATTAGCTGCTCCATACTTTCCCAGATCCATTCTGTGTATTGATAAGTAATCATCCTATCTTCCGAATAAGAGAGCAGAAAGCCGATATCAGGATTAATAACAACACTTGGATTGGTGTTAATTTCTCCGAAGTTTTTTCTGCATCCGCCGGCTCCAAAGAGTACAGCGATTATTAAGGTTGCAGAGATATATTTTTTTAGACTTGTCATAATTAAATAATTAGTCGGTTAACCGTTTAGAATGCTGCTCTCAGTGTAAAATTGATGTTTCTTGTTTTTGGCAGGAAGCCATTTTCACCGGAGAAGCCGGTATTGTTTGAACTATTGGAAGCCGGGTTCCAATTGTGGGGTAGTGTCTGATAGACATAAAACAGATCACGTCCGATTACCGCGAATGACAAGTTGTTCAGTTTAAGTTTTTGAACAAATGTTTTCGAAAAATTATATGTCAAAGCTACCTGGCGCAATGATATCCATGAATTTTCCAATACCCAGAAATCAGCTACACCGGTTGAAGACGAACCATAACGATAGAAAAATTGTGGTGTATGTGTCGGTTCAACATAGCCGGCATCATAGGCTTCCTTGAAACTCATTCCACCAACGTCAACCTGCGATCCATTTGGTTGGCTGATCATCTGGCCCGGGGCAAATACACCATCCACAATACGTCCGTCGTCATATTGTTTGTTATCATATTTACTGGTGAAAGTAATACCGCCGCTTTGAGCATCTCTGCCAAATATTGAATTTGGAAAAACACCAGAGTGTGTGCCCTGGCGATAACTCATCAATGCAAAATCACCGCCGATCTTTGCATCGAACAATATATTCAAACTAAAATTTTTGTAAGTGAATGTATTATCCCAGCCGCCTCTGAAGTCTGCATTCATATCGCCAACATCCTGCCATACATTGCTTCGGGCAGGGAAAGCAGCCCTTGCATCAGATCTCCAGGTAAGTATAGGTAAACCGTTTTTTGGATCCGCTACATCGTTTCCGCTGGCATCTTTCGCCTGGTATGCAGACGAATGAATCAATGTTCTGAGTGTGCCATATGAACCGCCAACTATAGCCCATGAACTGATTTCACCTACATCTGTTCCAGGAAGCTGGTATTCAGTTCTGCCGGGATATAATTCGATTATTTCATTCCTGTTCCTCGAATAATTCAGCGCCGTGTTCCATCTGAAATCTGCCGTGGCTATAGGAGTACCATCAATTGTAATTTCAATTCCTTTGTTTTGGATATTACCTGCGTTAATCAAAATTGAAGTTGCTCCGGATTCAAATGGGGCCTCTATAGGTAATATCTGGTTTTTGGTGTTGTCCTGGTAAAACGTGAAATCAAAGCCAATCCTGCTTTTCGCGAACCTCATTTCCAGGCCGAGTTCTCTTGAGAACTTTCTTGAAGGCTGAAGATTTTCTTGTAAAACAAATGATGAATTATAGGTAGATGTTGGAACAGTTCCACCATTTGCGTTGCTGAATCCATTGAATGAGAAACCAGGATTGATCAGGAAAGGATCAGTGTCCGAACCCAGCCATGCAACGTTAGCCCGAAGTTTTCCATAACTGATGAATGCAGGAAGTCCTTTGAAGGCATCAGTGAAGATCCATGATGCACTTAAAGCAGGATAATTATAAAAGTTGTTACCGGTTCCGTCAGAATAAGTCAATGCAGATGACCAGTCACCTCTCCAGGTAGCCTGTAAAAAAACCATGTTCTTCCAGCTGAAATCGGCACTTGCATAAAGCGAGTTGAATTTTTTTGAGCTGCTGATTCCCGCTTCAACAGTTCCCGGGTTTCTTGAATTGGTGATAAAATAATTGCCAGGATAATTTAGCCCGCCTCTTGTTTCATTGTAAGAATAAGAGTTTTCAAAACGTTGTGTTTCTGCTCCGACATATCCGGATACGGCAAAGTCTGAGTTGAATTCCTTATTCATCATCAGCATGGCCTTAAGAAACTTGCTTCTTTTTTGTTCAAAGCCAATACCATACAATCCACCGGCGAATTTTCTCTGCTCTCCCAGTTCCTTATTCTCCTTTTTTATATAGACGTTATTAATGTTTCCTTCAACAAGCAGCTTTGCCCATGAAGTAAGATTTGCGGTTACTGTAATTCTACCGCGGAGCAACTGCTCGTTCTGTAAATATTTGTTTTCAAAAAGACTAAACCAGAATCTTGATTCAGGTGCTTTATTTGGTTCGTCGGGATCATTTAACTGCGGTGTTCCGCCCAATATGCTTGTGTATTTATCTTGTTGCATCCAGTATTTGGTATCATAGTTCCGCGGAAGCATCCATGAGAATAGCTTTCCGAAATTATAAGAAGCGAATGCATCAAGTCCTCCAAGGCGCGGTGGATTTTCCCCTTCAAAATTGCTGTAATATGCGCCAACATCAACCAGGATAGCCTTTGTTAGCTGGTGAGTGGCCCGCATGTCAAAGGCATCTTTTGTAAATTTGTTTGTGGGAACAATGCCTTTACCCTGGTTGTGATTATACGATAGTCTGAAAGTGGATTTCTCAGTCGCTCCGTCCAGGGCTATGTTAGTGTTGGAGCCTAATCCTGTTTGAAAAGCATCCAGGAAATTGTCTGGCTGCGGAAGATATTTCGTTGGCGTGCCATCATAATTTCTCACATCCTGCCCCAGCATACGCGGCCCCCAGTTTTCCAGTTCACGATAAATCTGCCTGTCGATATATTGTTCGCCGGTTGCCGGATCAACCGGGAAAACTTTTGTGGTCCAGGCTTCATCAGGTTTATAATTTGGTTCACGATTATCTGTGAAAAATGCACCAACGGTACCTCCACCAAATTCGTTCTGAAAATCAGGACCTGCATATGGATTGCTGACATTAACCGACTGGGCAACCGAAACGCCGATGCCTTTTCCTGAGGAACCCTTCTTTGTTGTGATCAATACCACTCCATTGATAGCCCTGCTGCCATACAGGGCAGCAGCTGCGGATCCTTTTAATACCGATACTGATGCGAAGTCTTCCGGATTCAGATTTTTAAAATCGTTTCCGAAATCTCTTCCAGTTCCGCTAAAAGTTCCATTATCCATGATCACACCATCTACAACAAATATTGGTTGATTGTTAGTGCCGAGAGTTGAATTACCGCGGATAACTATTTTGGTGTTACCAAACAATCCACCGGCACCCTGGTCTATCTGTACACCTGCTACTCTTCCCTGTAGTGCATTAATAGGATTTATTTCATTCGTTCTTGCTACTTCAGATCCTTTTAATTCAGTAACTGAAAACCCAAGCTGTCTCCTTTGCTTGGTAACCCCTAAGGCAGTGACAACTACTCCACCCAATTCTGTAGTAGCCGGGTTCAGGATAACGGTGATCTTTGTTTCGTTCCCGGTATTTACTTCCTGTGTCTCAAAACCAACCGCAGAAATTTGCAAAATTGCATTGGGGAGAACTGAAAGGGAAAATGTACCGTCAGTACTACTCGAAGTACCATTAGGTGTTCCTTTTTCTACAAAAGAGGCACCCGCGACCGGAACACCTTTATCATCCTGCACCAGCCCTGTAACACTTCTTCTTTGCTGACTAAAACCGGCAATAGTGAACAGTACGAGCATGCAGAAAAGCAAAACACGTGTTGCGTTTTTTCTCATAAACAGTGAGGTTAAGTGATGTGAGCAATATAGTTCCGGTAGGTACCGGCACATAAATCTAGATTTATTTTTAAGTTCCCACCAAAAAAAATTTATTAAAAATGCAGGAAGAGTTAATTGATTTGCTGAAGCCTTCTATCAAAACATAATTTTATTTCAGGCTATATTTACAACAGCAGGAATTATTCATTATATGAAAACGTCAGTTGCTGACAAAATGGGAATTAAGCCAAATTAAAATTCACTTTCCCTAAAAAAGGAAAAGTTTATAATAATAGTTTCGGTAAGTTGAAGAACTGATACGATGTAAACTACCGATATGAGCAAATTGTCAATTATAGATATTACCATAGTTATCTTGTATATGCTGGGGATGATGGTTGTAGGTTATTATTTTTCCCGGAAGAAAAAAAGCTCAGATCAGTTTACAAAAGCCTCAGGCAAAATCCCATCCTGGGCTATCGGTCTTTCTATATATGCTACTTTCTTAAGCAGTAATACTTTTATCGGAGTTCCTGGTAAGGCTTTCGGAAGCAACTGGAATGCTTTTGTTTTTAGTCTTTCATTACCACTCGCAGCCTGGGTCGCTTCTAAATATTTTGTTCCTTTTTATCGAAAAAATGGCGGCGTTTCTGCTTATTCACATCTTGAACATCGTTTTGGCCCCTGGGCGCGAACTTATGCTGTCATTTGTTTTTTACTTACACAATTGGCAAGGATGGGTTCTATCTTCTTTGGCATTGCCCTCGCACTCCAGGCATTAACCGGATATGAAATGTCACTAATAATGATGGTGATGGGACTTTGTATTATTTTCTATACTGTAATGGGTGGCATTGAAGCAGTGATCTGGACAGAAGTAGTGCAGGGTATTATCAAAACTGCGGGCGCAATCCTGATCCTTTACCTGGTAATTGATGACATGCCCGGGGGCGTATCAAAAATTATTGAGATTGGTCAGCAAAACAATAAATTCAGTTTAGGTAGCTTTTCCCCTGACTTTACCCAGTCAACATTCTGGATGGTACTTTTATATGGTTTTTTTATCAACCTGAACAATTTCGGCATGGATCAAAACTATGTTCAGCGCTATCATACTGTTGGTTCGGCAAAAGAAGCTTCCCGTTCAGTATGGTTCAGCGTCTGGATGTATGTGCCCGTATCGTTTTTGTTCTTCGTAATAGGCAGCTGTTTATATGCATACTACCAGGTGAATCCGGAGGCGATTGATATTGTCCGCCTGCAGGTGGCAAAGGAACAATTGGGTTCCAACGCGTCCATGTTGGATTTGTCAGCTTATGCTGCAACTTTAACTCCGGCCGATTATGGCGATAAAATTGTGCCTTATTTTATTGTCACAAAAATTCCGACAGGATTGATGGGAATCATCGTTGCAGCTTTACTTTCTGCCGCAATGAGTACTATCAGTTCCGGTATGAATGCGTCGGCAACTGTATTTGCAGTTGACATTTATAAAAGATATTTCAGACCTGATATGAGTGACAAACAAAACCTGAGGGTATTACACTTTGGCACTATCTGCTTTGGACTGCTGGGTATGGGAACTGGTATCATGATGATTGGTGTGAAGAGTCTGCTCGATATATGGTGGCAGTTGTCAGGAATTTTTGCAGGGGGAGTGTTGGGCTTGTTTCTGCTGGGCATCATCAGTAGAAACACCAGGAATACTGAGGCACTAACAGCAACAATAATTGGTTTGCTGGTGATACTCTGGCTCACATTTTCACCACGTCTGCCGGCAAGCTTTGGTATGCTGCGTAACACACTTCATGTTAATATGGCCATAGTTATTGGAACCTTGTCTATCTTCCTGGTTGGTCTTCTGTTAACGGCGATAAAAAGAAAATAACCTGGTTCAGCAGGTACTATAAACCAAATATAATGAAGGCCATCAAAAAAGGGTTTGTTCCGGTAATGATCACTCCTTTCCATAGTACAGGAGAGATTGATTTCGATGGCCTGACCAGCTTGACCGAAAGATACCTCGAAGCAGGTGTCACGGGTCTGTTTGCCAATTGCCTTTCAAGTGAAATGTTTGATTTAAGCGAGACGGAAAGATTGCGACTTGTAAAACACGTAATTAATATAGTGAATGGTACAGTGCCCGTCATGGCTACTGGAACTTTTGGGGGGTCAATTAATGAACAGGCAATTTTTGTAAAAAAAATATATGATCTTGGAGTTGATGCAGTTATTGCGATTACAAATATGCTGGCTACCGAAGACGAACCCGATGTTGTTTTTGAAGAAAGAGTGTTTCAGTTATTTCAACACACATCAAATATCCCAATGGGTTTATATGAATGCCCCAGTCCATATAAAAGAACGATCAATGCCTGCCAGTTGAAACTGTTTGCGGATACCAGCCGGCTTATCTATCTTAAAGATACCTGCCTGGATATTGAACAGGTAAAACAAAAACTAAATGCTACCAAAGACTATATTCAATTTGGATTGTATGATGCTTATATGGTTCATGCGATTGAGTCACTAACAGCGGGTTCGGCAGGTCTTTCATGCATACAGGGAAATTACTGGCCAGAGCTCATCGTCTGGATATGTGATAATTATAAAAATCCGGATGTTGCAACTGAGCGAACTATGATCATGGATTTCTTAAAAAAAAATATGCAATTGATGCATGATGTTTATCCCGCTATAACAAAATACTACTGGCAGAAAAGAGGTATGCCTATTACAACCTTTACGAGGCAAAAGGTTAGTGAATTATCTGCAGCGGTTATTATGAATATAAACAGGCTTCACGACGAATACACTGCAATGGTGAACGAACTCAATCTTGGTATCAAAATTTAATAGCTGAATTCAAGCGAGGTAAAATATATAATCGGTATTTTTTAAAAGCATTATTATGATTAAATACATCGGTACATTCTCCCTGTCTGTTATCCTGCTGTCGCAAGTGCTGACAGCTCAAACAAAAGAATCGAAAAATTTATATGTGAAGGAATTTATTTATGACACGGCATCTTTTCCCAGTTGTCACGCTTCAACGATAGTTGAAACTCCTGCGGGATTGATCGCTGCATGGTTTGGTGGTAAACACGAAAAGAACCCTGATGTGGAAATTTGGTTAAGCCGAAAAATAAATGGTAAATGGGAGAAACCTGTATCAGTTGCAAATGGTGTCCAGTCTGCGACCACTAGGTATCCAACCTGGAATCCGGTGTTGTTCCAGTTACCTTCAGGTCCTTTGTTGCTTTTCTATAAAGTAGGACCCAATCCGGTTGAGTGGTGGGGAGAAATCATACGCTCTGAGGATAATGGTAAAACCTGGTCAAAACCCGAAAAACTTCCCGATGGTATACTTGGCCCGATTAAAAATAAGCCGGTATTACTCGCTGATGGCCGATTGTTGAGCCCAAGCAGTATCGAATACAAAGACGGACGTTGGTTGGCGCATGTTGAAGTCTCAGTTGATAAGGGCAAAACCTGGACAAAAACTGAACCGATTAATGACGGTCAGCATTTTAATATCATTCAGCCAAGCATACTCATTCATCCTGGTAATACACTTCAGTTGTTAAGCAGGAGCCAACAAAATCGAATAGTCGCTAACTGGTCGAATGATAACGGAAAAACCTGGCTGGCACCGGTTCTTACTGATCTGCCGAATCCTAATTCCGGCACAGACGCTGTAACACTGAAAAACGGATTGCATGTTTTGGTTTATAATCCGACTGAAAAAGCGGCTGGCAAATGGGGTGGACTCAGAAGTCCGTTAAATGTAGCGGTATCAAAAGATGGGCAAAAATGGACAGACATAATTGTGCTGGAAAACGAGCCAGGCGAATATTCATACCCGGCTGTGATAGAATCCAAAGATGGTTCAGTTCATATTACTTATACATGGAACAGGAAAAAGATTATGCATGTTGTTATCAGCAATAGTCAACTGAAAAATGCTGTAGCCGTCAAATCCTGATTTTGCAATACAGTTTTAAAGAGGTGTTTTTGAGTTGGTATAAGATAAGGTATTACCTGATCTCTATCTTTTTCATCCCTTCCCTTCCATAAAACACCGGGAAATACATAAGCTCAGCTTTTGCCGGGTTTAGGTTAAACCTGCCGGTATAACGGGGCATTAATGGAATCGTAAATGTATATGAACCGGTTTTCAAATAAGTACAAAATATGCTCACCTTGTTTTTGAAATATTCCCGATGCACTTCATTGTTGCCGTATGGCTGGGGCTTGCTCTCATATGAACAACCAGACGGGATGGGAATTTCAATCATCACATAATCGCCATCAGCTTTTACGTTTACTATCACTTTTAATTCAACAGCTTTTCCTGCTGTAAGCGTATTTAATTTCACTCCGTTTTTCTCAAAAGCCGAAGACACTGTAAAATCGCTTTCCACCCTGGCAGGTTTGCTGTTCCATTGTTGCTGGTAACTTGTAAAATACACAGGTACTACGCCGCTTTTGGTAATCCTTATCGTATCAGAAGGGCTGAACTTTTGAGTAAAGGGAAACTCTGTGATCACAGCCGTTTTGGTGCCGGAAAAATTAAGAGTTGGCTTTGAGTTGATTGATCCTTCTTTAACCAGGTCCGGCAAGATAGCTTCAAGAATCAGCGATGATTCATAAGTGTTCCGCCATCTTCCATCGCGCCGTTTTTCGAAAAAATAGTTTCTTACTTTAGCGAGATCACGCTCATATCCACCCGAAGCTCTCATCATTTTATAAATGCTAATGGTATTATTTACCGAATTATCTAAAAGATAATAACCTTCATTTCCCCAATATATGTTACCCATCATCGTATGATGCGATGTTCGGACAACAGAGTCTAACTCAATGGGAAGACCTGCTTTTTGCCGGAGCGCCATCAATTCCAATGCAGACTGTCGCGGAAGATTGTGCCTGTATTTATTGATTGTATCGAGGTATGATTGATAATTAACCTTTGCTCCCAGTATATGCAGCAATTCCAGCGATGATATTTTTGAAATACTATCCGCTTTCTCAAGATTATAAACCAGATAATTTATCGCAGCAGGTTTGTTTATAGAATTAGGATATCCATTTTGCTCAGCTAATATCAAAGCTTCCAGTACATGTTTGCTTATCCATAATTGCGAACGGTCATTTTTCCACCATCCCCAGAGGTTGTCACTTGAAGTCGCTTTTGTTATCCGGCCGATCAAGTCTTTGATATCGCGTTCTGCTTTGAATTCTTTTGCGAGTAGTTTATAGATAAATTTTTGTTGAAGCAGTGCCTTTAATTTTGAAGCCATCTGTTCATTACAAAAATATGCGTAACTCCGGATCTGCTCAATTTCGTCCAGTAGAACAGGCAATACCCCGGCCTCCGCATGGATGGTTACTTCTCCCGCCGCCACATTGTTAGCCAGGAGAAAAGAAGTGTCTTTATCCAAAGCCACAAACATTCCTGAAGTTTCAAGCACGCCCGCCTTTACTATCTCCAGCTTCCGGTTTTCACCATCCCGGTAGCCATCCGTTTTTTGCAACGAATAGGTGAAGGAAATCGAATCTGCATCCTTAATACCAATAGCAAATGTGTCGATCCTTGAACTGGTAATAGCAAATTGATTTTGTTGGATGATGCTGTCATTTATACTGAACACGCGGGTTATCCGGATTGAGTCAGCCTGGTAGTTTTGAGCTTTGCCAATTATGTTGATTGAATCACCCACAACCAGGAAAGCAGGCAGGCTTAAACTTGCGCTCACTGTCTTAAACGCCCTGATATTTCCGGTTGTAAAACCGGTTCTTTTTTTATCGGCCATAGCAATCACAAATGTTTTCCAGTTTGTAATATCATCAGGAAATGTTGTGCGAAAGCTGGCCGATCCATTTGCATCTGTGCGAAGTTTTGGTTGCCAATAGGCATAATCCCTGAAGTTTTTACGAATACTGTTTTGTGATTGTGGTAACTCCTGCTCGTTTACCTCCACCGATTTTGTTGAGTTTGATGTTATAATAATTACTCCATTTAAACCTGCTGCACCATATAATGAGGCAGCTTCTCCTTTAAGAATATTTATATCTTTTATCAGCGATTTGTCGATGTCTTCCAGTTTTCCCGAATAAGGTAGGCCATCAAGAATGATGAGAGGTGCATTGCCAGAAGTAATAGTCGATCCACCACGTATGCTAACACCAGCAACGCGGCCACTTAATGCATACATTTCCGCGGATTGAGTGATGGCGCCGGTCATCTCTTTCTTTTTTGATGCGCCGTAGCCGACTACAACAACTTCGTTCAAAGCACTGGTCAGTGGTTTCAGGATGATGATTTCACTGAGGCTGGCTGCATTTATCTCGATCCACGTATAACCTATTGCACCAATCGATATCGTACATTGATCCGGCGTTGCCAGCGAAAAAAATCCTTGTTCGTTTGACACGGTGCCAAAAGTAGATCCCTTTATGGAAATGGTGGCGCCAGATACAGGAGTCTTTTTATCGTCCAACACTCTACCCGATACCCGCCGGGTAAAGGTTTTAGGGTCGAGATATACAGTGTTGAATGATTGTTTTATTGCATCAAGATCTCCGGTAGTTTCAAATTGTCTGTATAGACTCTTTTCATCAATGGTATTGGCAATACTCGTACTCAGGCTGTCTTTTCTTTTAAGACGGTTCACATTTACCGTATAATAGTTGATGCCATTTGGCTTTATTATTATCCCTTCTTTAAGAAAGTAGTCATCATCTTTCAGTAGTAAAAAGATCCTGTATTCGCCGGGATCAAAATAACCGAGATCCCGCTCGCTCCCTTTAAACATCAGTATAAAGTCCGAATTGTCTTTTTTGAAGACTATCACCTGCCTGACAAATGGTTCTTTCAATCGTGCATCATGGGTGACCGCTATCCGCAACCTGGCATTATTGTAACCTTTAAATGTTCGGTTCCAGAATAAGTTTTCATTTTGACTACGCTGGTCAAGATAATCGCGCCAGAGGCTGTCTATTTCTTTTTCAGTCATAGCAAGATCGCTGAATTCATTGTCCATATCACCGTTAGAGAGTTCTGTATTTTGAATAAGGGGATAAGGCAGTTGTTTTTGTTTGACAAGGCCTTTGCGTATCTGGTATTGATATGAACCTTCCGCTTCGAAAGGTTGGGTAAATTCGGTCTTTACTACCAGTTCCGCATACTGGTATTTTAGGGGTCCAATCATGAAGTTTTTCGACCTTGAACCAAAGTATCTTTCGATTTTATTTATGGTAAATATTCTATTGTGCTGTTTTATATAAGCCAGGTTTTCGCCATAATTACTCTCGATGAGTATCATGTATTTACTCCACAATGCCGTTTCCTGGAGAGTTAGCTTCGAAGGCATTTTCACGATCCGGACTTTTGGATTTGCGCTGTCGAGAGAAATGCTGAAAACATTTTTCATTCCGAAGACAACCTGAATGCTGTCAACAGAAATTAATGCTTTGTCGGTCCGGATACGAATAGAATGTCTTCCATCAGAAACAGGGAAACTATATCTAGACAGATTCTCCGACCTACTGAAAAACACCGGCTGTTCGTCGATATATAAAAAATGGATCTGTTGTAACTCACCTTTGCTAACCACGAAGGGTGCAATCTGTGTCAGATATCCTGGTGCGGGTTGATGATTGTAGTAAATGCCGGAAGGATGAAGGAACTTATAGTATTCAATGGCATCAAGTTTCATTTCTTTGCTCCACCTGGTCCAGTTTAAAGGCTGTATGAATTCAGTATTTCTTTCTTCTGCCTCATCATAATCATTGATCAGCTTACGGTTGCGGTAGCGTTTACCAAAATATGGGATTGATGGATCCCGGCTGTTTTCAAACTTATTTGTGTATGACCAGGCCGTCAGATCTGCATCTTTTACCGGTTGACCTGAGATATCTGTCAGATTAATTTTTATTTCTGCTGTTTGCCCGGGGTATATAAAACCGGGTTGGTCAACGTTTAACTGCAATTGTTTGTCGTAAAACGGAACAGTATAATCTTTGGTAAACACCCGGTTTCCGTATACATATTGAAGCGAAACAAAATAATTGTTTTTTGTGATTGATTCCAGGTAGATGATGGTATCACCAACTGTTGACCTTTGAACCGGATCTTTGCCAGCGAAAATCGTGTACCAGGCCGGAAGTTGATGAGGATTGCTAAGTTCAATAGATAATGAATCTTTGGTACGAATAACGGCACAGGAGATAAGATTACTGCTATTGTCCAGTTCAAACGAATCCTGTAATTCACCGGAAGATAATTTGTATATTGAAGCGAAGGGGTTCAGCTTAATTTTTGCGGGCAGTTCAATACTTTGTTGCAGGATTGTATCGCCCCGGGTGTTGATCGCCGTTATAAACGTGTTAGATTCCCTCCTTGTGTTTGTATCCGGAACTTCTTTTGTATCCTGGCCTGTATTGGCATCCCGCATTGTTTTATAGCGGTTGATTGTAATCAGCAAACTATCATTAACCAGTTCGAATAAGATCTTCTCATTTGTATTTTCAAAGCTATTTGTGATTGTCTTGTTCCGACTTTCATTGTTAGCGTTTAGAAAATCGCAGGTGATTTTGTAATCCAGGGAAATCGCAGGAAATATAGAATCAGGAATGGAAACACGGGTGTCTCCCATGGGTTCCAGGTTAATTGTTTTTGTAAACAGGGTATCTTTTAGATAAATAGATTCGTCGTGAAACCTCAGGTTGTTATTTTGAATTGGTTCTATAGTAATATCAACCCTTCCATCCAGCACCGGCAAGCCGTTCTCATCACTGGCTTTCAGGTATAAAAAATTTTGTTCACCGCGATGTGTTTTCTTTTTTTCTGTCCGCGCATTGAATGTAATAGATTTCAGTTCGTACTCCTCAAATTCAAAAGTATTCCTCATCACCACCTTGCGTTTCATGGCATATTCATCTTCCTCAAGATCCCCATCGTATTCGTTAACATCGTATTTTGAGCTTTTTGTTTCTTCGAGGGTCAGCAGATATTTTTCATCAAGGTCTAGATCAAGGTCATCGTTTAATACAAAAGAGAATTCATATCCACCCTTAGTGTATGGAGCGATGGTCGACAATATGGTGTCAGTATAAAAATCGGCCCCACTCAGCCTGAGTATCATCTGCCTGTTGACAGGATTTCCTTTTTTTGTGGTGACGAAAGCTTTTAAGCGCACGGTGTCTCCAGCCCTGTAGATGGGTTTGTTAAAAACCATGAAACCTTTGAATTTTGTTTCGTAACCTGTTATATTATCAAAAAAGGTTTGATAGTCATTATAAGAATTGCGTCTTGAGCTGAAGGCTATAAGATATTTTAATGGAAAAGCAGTTTTGATGTCTGACCATAACCTTGCAACGCCTGGTTGTTTCCGATATTCATCTTGTTTGTTGGTTTCAATATCTGCCAAATACAGAATGTTTTTATGAAGCACTTGTAACAAGCCTTTTTTCTTTGTGTTCTTTAGCAGGTAGTAGCGTCCGGCTGAGTTGTAATGAATCACTTTTTTTCCAACCTGAACTTTGGCATCTGGTATCGGGTCGCCGTTTTTTGTATGTAGGTAAACAGCGAGGTCATGATTGTTTTCGATGATCTTATATTCCAGGTCACCGTAGGTTTTCAACTCATAATGAAGCTTACTTTTTATAGCGCTAACCAATAGGTAATTGCCAGGAGATAAATTGGGCATGGAATTATCCGTAAGAAAAGAGTCGGTTTTGTTAGATTGATTGAGATGCTTTTTGATGAGAGCTGCCGTTGAGCGCCTGGATTTAGAATTGTTTTTTAAAGCACTGTTTGTTGTGAATGCAAGCGTTTGACCTGGTGTGATCCGATAGATATATGTATAGGCTCCTGATTTGCGGGTGCCAGACAGGTTATGTTGTGCAAACACCGGCCAGGAAATCAGGCAAACAATTACAAGCAATGTAATTCTCATAAGGCAGTTTAGGGGAAGATGCGATTGCCGGACAAATTACATAAACCGAAAACAAGCCTGTAGCCATTTTATTTTGAACTGGTTGATATTTTATTCTCCATTGTTTGAAAAAATTAAAAAAATGAATTGATAGTGTCAGACAAATGAAATAACTTTTATATATTATTCGAGAGCTCCCCATCAATTTGCCTGCTTTATATCTGCCGTGAGCCAGGTCGTACCACCTCGAGCACCGGAGGCGACAATTGTAGTAATCACTAAACTCATGGATTATGCAAACAAAAAGTTACGCGGCTCAATCTCCTACTGACCGGCTATCCGATTTTATTATTGAAAGAAGAGAAACAGGTCCACACGATGTAAGGATTGAAATTCTTTATTGTGGGGTTTGTCATACAGACCTTCACCAGGTTCGCAACGATTGGGGCTTTTCGATTTATCCAATGGTGCCAGGTCACGAGATCGTAGGCCGGGTAACCGAAGTTGGTGACCATGTTAAGAAGTTTAAAGTAGGTGACATAGCCGGGGTTGGATGCCTGATCGATTCCTGTCGCACATGTGATAATTGCATTATCGGCGAAGAACAGTATTGCTTCAATGGGTGGACAGCAACTTATAACAGCCTCGACATGGACGGCAAAACTCCCACTTTCGGTGGATACTCAAAGGAAATTGTAGTGCAGGAAGATTTTACTTTAAGGGTTTCGGATAAACTGCCTTTGGGACATGTTGCTCCTTTATTATGCGCTGGCATTACTACCTATTCACCATTAAGAAGATTCAAAGTTGGCAGAGGCCAGAGGGTTGGCGTATTGGGATTAGGTGGACTTGGTCATATGGCAGTGAAGTTTGCCGCATCATTTGGAGCAGAGGTTACTATGATAAGCCGCACCGCGTCTAAAGAAGCGGATGCAAAAGAGCTCGGCGCCCATAACTTTGTGCTTTCCACAGATGAAACAGCAATGAAAAATGTTGCCAACTATTTTGATCTGATCCTGGATACAGTTGCAGTGGCACACGATTATGAAATGTACCTGGCATTGCTGAAGCCAAAGGGAACCCTGGTTTGTGTCGGCATTCCTACTGATCCGATTAAAGTCTCAACACTTGGAGTAATATTTTATGGAAGAATTGTTGCCGGATCACTGATCGGTGGCCTTCCCGAAACCCAGGAGATGCTTGACTATTGTGCGGATCATAATATCACTGCCGATGTTGAGATTATCAATATGAAGGATATTAATGAGTGTTATGAAAGACTGATCAGGGGCGATGTACGGTATCGGTTTGTGATTGATATGGCAACGCTGTGAATACAAAATAAAAGCTGTTCCAGGTACTGAAACAGCTTTATTAACCTACGGGTTTAAAAGACATCACTGAAGTTGGAATTGATCATAGATTGTTATCTCGCCTTGATAGAAAATGACTTGTTTGAAGTCCTTGTCTTTCATAATGTTTAAGAAATAACAATGCATAGTGCCTTCCTGTATGTCATTAATGCAGGTAATGGTATAGCCTTTGAATTGTCTTTTTACTGTACCGGCAACTCTTTTGTCCAGCTTATCCGCATTGTAGGTTTTGATTGTACGGAACCATCTGCCTTTGTTGTCATAAGTGATCCTGGTAGCCACATCATTTTCTTTGTAATAGGCAAGGATGGATTTCGCGTTACTACTCCACCGCACTTCAGCAGATGTTTTGTAGTTCTTTTTAAAATTCCGTTCAGCTTTTGCTTTGGACACTACGGCTTTGGCATTCGCTTTTGCTTCTGCCACGGAATTAAAATTTTCGGTGGCCAGGGTTGTCGAAAGTGTGCGCAACTGGGCATTTGCCATGCTATGGATTAACAAGCCGAAGATAATCATGATGGCGATTGAGCAAATAAACTTTTTCATGTTTTGTGATTTTTAAGTGGTTAAATTATTGTTTGATTTCATTGTAAATGTCACCCCTGGGAGGAGCGATTCCTATCGATGATAAGACCTATTGTTGAAGGGTGAAATACACCCTTCACCGGGTGTTTCTCTTGATATTAACAGGTGTAATCACGGGAAACGTTAGAAAAGACTCGAAACAGGGGAAGCAGCGTTTTATTGCAATGTCACTTTACGAGGGCCGCATAGATCTACAGCTTTGATTGCGTTAATAGTGATTATGCTCAATTTGTTTTATAATGCGGTTTTAGGTAGATTTAAGAAGGTGTGTACCCGTTCATCTACAATTATTAATAAAATAGGTGTTTTCCTCGTTTTTGATACCTGATCTCGAGTCTATATTTAACTCATAGTTTATTCAATCGCTTCCCTGCCTTATTTTTTCAAGATACCTGCTTTGCGTTATTCAATATTTAAATTGATTCGCAATTTTTCTTCGTCAGTAACATTCAACAAATAACCTTATAAACAAACAGTATGAACCAGCCAATAAAAGTCGCTCTTGTTGATGACCATGTTCTGCTTCGAAAGGGTTTGGCAGACCTGGTCCGCGGCCTCGATTATGAAGTGTTGTTTGAAGCTGATAATGGGATGGATCTGGTAGCAAAGCTGGATAAGGACAATCAACCGGATATAATTCTGATGGATATAAATATGCCAAACAGGGATGGATTCGAGTCTACTCTTTGGTTGAAAGAAAATTATCCCCTGGTGCGCGTGCTCGCTCTTACTATGTATGAAGATGAAGATTCGGTAATCAGGATGATAAGAAATGGCGCCAGGGGTTATGTGGTTAAGGATATAGAGCCACAACATTTGAAATACGCGATAGATGCGATTTATTCAAAAGGGTTTTATTATTCTGACCTGGTAACCGGCAAGCTGGTTCATTCACTTTGGGATAAAGATGGTTCAGAAAAATCCGAGTACAATGTTTTCAGCAAACTGAATGACAGGGAAATTCATTTTCTAAAATTGGCAACTTCCGAAATGACTTATAAGGAAATTGCTTCTGAAATGAACTTAAGTGTTCGTACAATTGATGGATACAGGGATGCACTGTTTGATAAACTTAATATAAAAAGTCGTGTAGGCCTTGTGTTATTTGCAATCAGACATGGGATTGTTCGGGTGAATTAGAACTTCAATCATTAGAAATTCTATTGACAACAAAACTAAACCTTGACAAATGAATAAGATAATCTGGCTGGCTTGTCTTCTGCTTATTCATAGCACTTGTATCAGCCAGTCAACGTCTTCGCTGGTCGGCAAATGGAAGTTATTTTGTTTATCGGATGACGAAATATATTTTAATCTGAAAACCGATTCATTTTCTGTTTCTGATGAAATAAAGTTGACATACCCCGAACCGGAAAAGCAAAAACAATTGGTTAATATTCAAATTGTAATGTGGCAGAACATGCAATATCATTTTGGTAACGACGGAAAGTACAAAGCTTTCCTTAACGATTCCTTTCCATTGGACGAGGGGAAGTACAGAGAAGATAAAAAAGGTGGAATACTTGAGTGTGACGCCATTGGCGACGATGGAATAATTCGAACTGAAAAGATTAGTTACCGGATCAAAGATCAGTATTTGCACCTTAAAATGGCTTGGACGGATCGACCAGTGGTATTTATTTTAGAGCGAATGAAATGATTGTGTAAAAATTGTACGATAATTCATCATCTTTAGAATGCATAGTGTGTCAGAAGCCGGAGATGTTATCGCGATTGGCATGGAAGGTTGAATACCGTATAGTTAAACCGGCATTTCGATGGAGATTGTGGTGCCCAGGCTTACTTCGCTTTCAATAGAACAGGCCGCCTTTAGCAACACACACCTGTTGCGGATATTTTTTAATCCATTGCTGTTTAAAGTGTCATCTGATAATTCAAAACCAACACCATTATCGGTTACCTGGACAGACAATAAGCCTGGTTTCACAAACAATGCAACAACTACTTTTGAAGCCTGTGAGTGTTTGATAATATTCTGAAAAACTCCCTTCATTATTCTCATAATAATTACCTGTTTTTTGTTCTCGATCGGGAGCGTTTCGACATTTGATTGAAAGTCGATTTTGAATGTGCCCGGCTTCGCAAGCTCTGCACATTCGGTTCTTATCTGGTCGATCAGATCGATACGTGAAAATGATTCTGTTTTAATCGTTCTCGACAAATCTCTCAGGTCGGCAATTGCTTTGCTGATCAGCGTTTTTGTTTCGTTTGTCTTATTTTGAATGGAAGTTTCGTTGTCAAAGTTGATGGTCCTTAAGTTGAGATTAGCCAGCGCCAGGGTTTGTCCGATATTGTCATGTATTTCTTCGGAGATATCATTCAGTGTTTGTGTCTGTATCTGTTCTTCTTTGGTTCTTTGTAATTCTTTTTCTGACCAATACCTGTAGATAAGTGCCATGCTGACCACCAATGTTTCCAGGATGATCCCAATATGGAAGGTAGTGGGCGGAAACAGAAATGATAAAGTACTTGGGAAATAGAGCCGCTGAACTGAGCCTATCATAAATAACAAAGAGCCCGCCAAAATAAATAATGCCCCGGTGAACCCCCTCCTGACGCAATAGATACAATTAATGATGATCATACATACCCCGATAAAGACGCTGAGCTTGGCCCAGCTGAATACAGCTGAATGCAACCGGTAATCATGGCTCAACGCAAATACAAATGCATGAACAATCGCGGCGCTCAACACGTTTATTTTTAAAAAAATGGATAGCCGGTATAACTTTTTGTTATGGCTGAGCACGGGTTTTAAAAAGCGTTGTGCTACATGCATCAATACTGCAATAGCTAATGCGCCGATAGTCATATAGGGAGTTAACCGAAAAGCCAGCTCGGAATCCAGGCCGAGGAACTGCTGATCAAGGTGGTCATTTTTTAGTACAATAACGAATAGTAAAGCTATATACAGCGCATACCATAGATGGAGCTTTTCTTTCAGCGCAACAAACAAAGCAATGTTAAGAATGAAAAGCAGAATCAGCAGGCCTTCTATAATACCGAAAACAAAATAGATTTTGTTTGCAAAGATGGAAAGCTCTCTTGGCCTTAAGAGCGCAAATCCAAACGATTTATATGCATTGCTTGCGTCGATGCTTAGATAAAGTGTGTCTACACTTTTCGGATCAAGCGTGAATGGAAACACATGATGAGTGAATTGATAGCTTCGATCGCGGAAACGATATTTAAGACCTGTGTGTGCTACATCTTTCCAGGCTCCATTAATCTGCTGGTACAAATGGCCGTCATTCAGACCAAATGGTGCCATTAACAACATCAGGTCTTTTTTTGTATCAGGCGTATTCCTGACAGTGATTCTGAACCAATAATAGTAGGGATCATAATTAAACACCATCACCGTGCTTCTAAATGATTTTTTAAAGTTTGATTGGGATCTGAGGACTGAATCTAAAGAAACCTGTTTTGTTGTTTGAAGGTAATAGACGTATTTGGTTACAGGGAACCGGGTAGTGCTATCACATATCGTCACATTAATTGCCTGCCCGAGGCAGAATAGTTGAGCCTGGCCGAAGACTATTATCAGCAATAAAGTTTTTATAATAAATGTTTTGATAACACTCATATTAGTTGTTCCTCGAGTAGTGGTTCTGTTGGAATTATTTCAAAATAAACTTCAAGGCCCGGATCCCTGGCATAAAAAAATAAGCTCCTCCGACTACTGTAGTGAATTCGGGTACATTTTTATACCTGTTTCTGACAATGGCCTGGGGAGTTGTGAATTCATGACATTCCCTTTGATCCGGTGTTGGTCTCGGAGATATGATGGGATCAACTTCATTGTTTAGTTCCGCGAAGGATGACGTGTTTGACCACACGCTTTGAATAAATTCAAATTGCCTGCTTAAGTCCGACACAAAACACATAAAATGAATGCCCCTGTTAATATTTGTTTTTGCATTTTCATTGGGTATCCATTTGCTTTTAAAGGCATTGTTCTTAGCAGTTTTTAAGATTGACTCAGCCTTCAGCTCCTTGCCCAATGGCTCACCATAAATTCTTCCCCTGCGCAGAATCCGGTGTTTTTTTGACATAGCAAGTGAAAGATTGCTATCACCATCGCGACCGGCATGTACCTGGTCACGCGGGTTAGTTCGTCTCACATGGGCACCAAATGGGCAACCTGTACCAGCTTTGTCAGCCTCATAATACAGGAAATTGTTCAGGTCGTGATCAGGTTTGCAAGGCAGTTCGGGACAAACGGCGAGCGACTGTCCTTCGGGCCAGCGTCCGACCATTTTCGCAGCAAGCTTGATTGCCTTAGCATCAGGATCAGCTGCAATTTCCTTTGAAGAAGTAAAAACGAAATGATAAAAACTTTCAACATGTTGTTCCATCTGCCTGAAAACAAGGTATGATCCGTTTTTTCCGAGATCCTTCCTGGTATTGAATCCCAGAACAGGATCGAGGTCAGTCTTCATGCCATTTTCTTCGAACCATGGACTTGGAGAAAAACTCCCATATTCATTTTTATGACCCAGGATGATATCACCCGGGTTCAGCAACTGCTCTTTTGAAGCTTCGGCTGATTTTTTGAATCCCTTGATAATTGGTTGCGAAATTCCATCGCTGAATCCAAAATGCTCTCTTATTGCTTCTTTTGGATTGTAAGGATATGTTTCTGCATTATAAACCAAGCTTAGACCTTTTTGCAAACTCTCGTAACAATCTGTCCTTAATTTTTCAAGGGCTTCTTTTGTTTCAGCATACAGCAACAAAATGGCATCGACGCGTTGATCTTCATTTCCCCAATGCCAGTTTTTGGGATCACTGGATTTAACATCTCCAAGCAGGATTGATCTTTCCCTGATTTTTTCTCCGGGGTTATGAGGATCGGGATAACTGAAGCTCATTCCCTCTATGAACTCGCGTGAAAAAGTAGAAAGGATATTTTCTGCTAATCCTAATTGCTTCAACCCTGAACTGGTAAAAGCAATTTGAACAGCTTTTTTGTCATCAAAATAATTAGGCGGTGCACCAGTCTTCGGTTTATTTGAGCTTGTGATAAATGAATCAGCTAAAAGATTAAAGTATTTTTTTGCCTCAGTGCCATCTTCTATTCTCAGTAACAGGAATTGAGCAGCGGGCAGCGACTTGTATCCCCGCCTGATCAATCCCTGTACATCATTAATTTGTTTATCCATTTCCAAAAAAAATGAACTTAGATCTTCTGGTTTGTTTTGAGAATGGTTCATAACTGCTGGTTTAGTGGGGTTTGCAATGATTTCACTATAAATCATAGATACACTATAATAATCTTAACCAGTTTAGCGCTTCCTGTTCATTCATTTCTTTATACAATCCGTTGCGTATTTGTCGATTTCTAAGTATCTGGTCGATTGTGAGCTCAGAGTCATGGACGTACCAAAGATCAGTGGGATGCTGATGAGTATGGATAACATTCATATACCCTTCGGGATCTTCAGTAATGCCTCCCTTCCTTAAGTATTTTGCATCCGGGAATCCTTCGCCATGGGTGAACATAAAATTAACTCCCTCCGGGGTTTTGCCGTTTAAGAATTCACGGACATAGAAGTCTGTAGTGTTGGAATAATTTGATAAAAACAGCAGTCTTTTATGGTTATCGATTGCCAGCCACCGGAGGCTACTCACTGTAGGCACCTTCATCAGGTAACAGCTATGAAGATTGATAATCTTTAATGCTGTTGAGTAGAAAGCTCTGCGTAATGCTCCTTTTTTCAGTGGTGCCGCAGCCGTCATTTCATTGATAATGGGACGAAGTTGAGTGGCTGTTACCTGTCTTACATGATCATCCGGTGGGCGGTCTGCTGTATTATGTTTTGACCTCGCGATAAAATAAATCATACCAAATCCAACAATAATTGTAACAGCAATCACAGCGATTAAAACTGCAATACCCAGCAGAATTGACATAGGCCATCCCGAAGATTCGCGATTAATGATCACTGTAGTTGCTATGATGGCTAAGGCTAAAAAGCCAACCAGTATAAACGCCCTGTTTTTTGATAAAAATTCTACGAGGTTGTCCCGGGCTGGTTTCATTGCCCATTTGAATTTGTCACCCCTGGATTTGAGGTGTAGTTGGATGAGCGTTTTGACATCGAGGGCTTTTTTGTGAACGGTAGAGTTAGATTCCTGTACATTATCGAGATAGTCTTCTATTTCTTTTCTTAATTCTTTTTCATTTTTCACATCTTGTTTTGTGATGCAGGTATATCTTGAACCAAAAGCACCTCCCTGGCTATGCGATTTGATAAAAGAGATCAGTGCATCATCATTTATTGACTCTCCATCAGGGAAACCCACACAGTTTTTAAAGATCTGGCATAGACCGGTCTTGCTGGTTTTAACTAATTCTTCCAGGTGTTTCTTAAGAGGGCCGGAGTAAGTTGTTGCAAATACAAGAGTAGATGGAAGAGTTTCACCATTATAATTTTGAACAGGAAGAATCACGCCTGAAACAACTAATGTCGTTTCGGAATTTTCAAAATCACAAAGCTTGTTATTGTTGTCATGCTGATCGGAATCCTCTGCAGGGGAATTTGTATCAGTTCCCTGCGGTAGAGGCTCGTTGCTATGATGATTGGTATTCCGGGCTTCGGACTTAGCGATGCTGTTATTCAGACTCCTTAAGAGAGCCCGCAGTTCAGGCGATCTGCCATCTTTGATAGCAACCGCTACGGTTAGTCCGGAGTGAAGCCTGTGCATAATTTTTGAGGTTGGTTTTAAGGAATGATTCTGATAAAAATTAACGGGATGGGATTATGGACGGTTTAACCAGGTGGTGGAGATTTGATTGAAACAGATGTCTGTTTGTTAAGACAGAAGGGCAGGAATTAAGCCTGCTGGAGTTTTCAGAGTGTAACGATAAACAAGCTGTTTTCAGAACGAAACTATCAGAAATTCAAGGGGATTAAGACCGTGTTTTCACCTTTTATTTTACCGCCATTTACAATGATCATTGCAGTTATAATCAACGAAACGCGTAGCACAATTTATGAATTTAAAAGATTTGCCGGTAGTATTATTTCAGCATGAGCTTACCAAGGCCCGGTTAAAGATTGCGGAACTTTCTGCAAGGAGTGCCGAGCTGGAGATTTATGAATCTGTTTGTCAAAACCTGGTGATGGTTCATTTCAAATTAGCTTCTATCCCGATTTTGGAACAATCAACAGTTGATCTTAAAGAGCTTTCGGGGCTTATCCTCCAGTCGGTCCGCGATTTGAGAAAACTTTCAAAAACATGTTACGCCGCTTCAGATATAGAAAGCGAAGCGCAACTTCGGGATCTGCTTAAAGTCGCTAATTTTGTTTTGAAACTAGGCATATCCAATATCAGGATGAAAGGGATGTTCGGGAGATTGACAAATACAGACTTCCTTTACTTATTTCTGATCCTTCACAACTTGCTTGTTATCATAACTAAGCAGAAACGAAGGTTGAATTCAATTTGTGTTTACGGTTCTGCTTCGGATGTCAGATGCGTCATTAGTTATGCTGGTTTGCCATTAAATATTGGTAGATTGACATCTGCGTCACCCAGCCTGGGTTCGCCATATCTGAAGACAAATTTCAAGCTGCTGAAAAGTTTTGACGGAAAGGTCATGGCTGGCAGGTCAATTACCAGGAAAAAATGTGTGCAATTGGTGATCCCGATGTTAAGGCATGTTCATGATTAGCGCCGGCCAGGGTCATGGGCACCTTAATTTTGCATGAAGCTCATCATATTTACATTCTAACTAACCTGGACATCTCTCCAACGGGCATCCGGAGTTTCTTCATGATAACGTTTTGAAGCCACGGCCTCTAATATCAGATATATAGCAATCGCGGTAAGTGAAATCCATTCGGCCAGTAGAATGCTTATTATTTTTGAAGGTATGAGTGCCAGTATCATTGCCAGGACAGTAATCATTGCCAGGATTATAGATATGATCCTGTTCTTCCTCTGATGCAAAAAAGCGATGACAATCACATTACCTACAAAAAACAAAATGGTAAACGCATAATGCCAAAACGGCCTTTGATGTTGGGGATTTAATATAACCGCAATTAAAAAGACTCCTAAGGCAATATTATACCATCTTCCGTTATGGTTTGTTTTTAAATATTTTTCACATTTGAAATATACAGCGCCATTGAAAATAAATAACATTGCTGCCATACAATACAATATTCCGAATATGTAGCTATTCGAGCTATATACATAATCGCTAAGGCTGGCTCTGAATCCTAATTTGTCTTTACAGATCCTGGACGTAGTATCAGGATCATAGCCACAATCTGCATTATCCAACTCAGCTATTTTCGCAGACGGTGGTTTGTTAGGATAAAAAGTGTCCTTGTCGCTCCACCTCAATAACAATGGGATCAAAATGCAGATGCATGCGATCACCACCTGGAAGGCACGGAATGTTTTAAGATCATCACGCAGAAACTTGGTGACCATTTTATTGAGATCATACATATTGTTTAGAATTAATTATCAATAAATGATACTAGCCTCGGTTATAATTACAAGCAGTTTTGAAGTCATTGTATGAATTATCCGTCTAATTATACTGGCTTGAAAACTTTGGAATAGTGTTTTGGTCTAAAGTAATATTTTACTAATTGTAGGTTCCCTGTTAAGCGCTGGCTTTAATATGCAGAGTCAACCCTAACGCAGTATGTTTTTGATCAAAACCTGTTAAAGCCGAAGCACAAATTAGTGTTTTTTGTTCTGGGTTGATGTGCAGTATTCGGCATATCATTTATAGCAGTTAACACGCATATACTTTTGGTCACGTGACAAAAAGTTATTATATTAATATAGGAATTGATCCTTCTTTATTCTTAGTGAACTCATAAAATTCAGGATCAAAATCACACTTTGTTGATGACTGATAAGTAGCGCAATCATAATTCTTATTATTATGGACAAGCTAACTTGTGTCATTATTGAAGACAATCGGATTGACGCAGAATTTCTTGCATCATTTATCACTAGGTATGATTTCTTACTACTTAAACAAAGCTTTGGGAATGTATTAGAAGCCAAACCATTTTTGGATCAATTTAATCCCGACGTTCTTTTCCTCGATATTGATATGCCATTTCTGAATGGTATGGATTTTTTCAAAATGATTTCGCCAGCTCCAGTGTGCATTTTTGTTACAGCCCACAGCGAATTTGCCTGGGAAGGATTTGAGTCGCAAGCATTCGACTTTATTCTGAAACCTTTGAAAGATGACAGATTTAGAATATCCATGAATAGACTTAAAGAATACATTAGTTTGCGTAAAAGGGCAGACATATATGATTCTCAGGTCAACGAATATCAAATTGTTGTCAAAGATGGTTATACTAAATATCAAATCAACTTTGATGATATTTTATACATTGAAGCTTTGAAAGATTATAGCAAAGTTGTCACCGTTTCCAGCTCTATAATGACACTTTCTAAATTGAAGCATTTAACGGAAAGACTTCCTAATGACAAGTTCATCCGGATCCATAGAAGTTATACTATTTCTAAAAATAAGATTGTAAAAAAGGATTCCAACGATGTCTGGGTTGCAGGGGTGAAGTTACCTATAGGCAAAACATTCAGAACTAATTTAAATATGATTTTATGAGATGGATTTATGTCATACTTGCATTTATTATTTTAGCTTGTAATTCTTCGCGTCCTGGTAATGTCGAATTTAACGATACAACAAAGTTGTGCGCAGATGAATCTTTTAACAAGGACACAGTCTGCGGGAACATCCCAACATTTAATGCGGATGGCTTCCGTTTGAGTGGAGAAATTATGGTTAAATTATCTGGCGTTAAGAGTATCCCAATTCAAGAGATGTTTAAAAAGTTAGCATCAATCGCAAGGCTGAAATTTACCCCACGAAAAAACTTAACGATTAGACTATCAGTTTACCATAAAACCTTCGAATCCCTGTCAATGGATTTTATAGCAAACAGCAATGGTGAATATCTTTCAGAAAACGCAGGCAAAAAAATAGTCGATGAGCAGCTGGTCGAAAGTTTCAATGCCACGACTGACTCTGCCTTCGATCAAGAATTCATCAAAATATTGTTTAGTACCATTCCAAGTATTCCCTTTAAACCAAAGTAATTGAAACTCACGGGAATCTTATTGTTCACTTGTTTGCTGACCTGGCAGTCATCAAACGGTCAGCTTCCTGCTACCCTTTTAGGTGATAGCTTAATGAATCTCCAAAGGTTCGACGAAGCAATAGTTGAATATAGTAATTTAATAGAGCATAAGAAGATTGATTCACTGGATTTAGGTAATGCTTATCTACGAAGAGGAAAGTGTTTAGTTCTTCAAGACTTCAATGATAAAGGAATACTGGATTATTTTACCGCGTTAACAATCTTTGAGAAAATTAATTTGCCTGAAAGAATTGCGGCAGCTGCGTCGAATATCGGTGCAGTTTTCTTCACTAAAAAAGATTATGCTAATGCTGACAAATATTTCCGGCGTGCTTGCGGGAACTATCTGGACCTCAAGGATTCTTCATCAGCCGCGACCACTCTAAACGATCTGGCAATAGTTTTACATAAACATGGCAATTTTAAACAAGCAGTAGCTACTCATTTATTGGTTTTAAACAGCTATCAGACTCATCTTACTAAGGAGTCCAAATTGGATCACCTTCTTAACCTCGGCGCTTCATACATAAAGCTGAATATGGACAGTGCCTTGTATTATTTCAGACTTGTGGAAGGGGAGGCGAGCAGGTCCCTGGACAGTGTCACTTTAATCTATTGCTATAATAATATAGGCGAGATATTAAATAAACAGGGTCTTCATAAGGAGAGCCTTAAATATTTTTTGAATGGACTGGATTTGAGTTTAAGGCATGGCGATTCAAGTAATCTGGCCGTGGCTTACTCTAATCTTGCAGAAGTTTATAATAATTTAAATGACTACGGAAATGCATATAATTATTCTGCGAAATCTAATGTACTATCAAACAAAATTTATGATGCTCAGCTTGCCTTATCAAGGTCTGAGCTTTCGGAGAAATACGAGTCAGACAAAAAAGATGCAACCATAAAATCCCAATTATTGGAAGCCAATCTTCGGGAACGTAATCTGGTCTATTTGGTAGTGGCGCTTGGTTTAGCGATCAGCCTGATCTCAGTGAGTATTTTCTTTAATAGAAGAATAAGAAGACGAAATAATATGCTAACATCCCAGAACAATGCTATTGTTGCATTGAATACTAAATTGGATGAATCAAATCGCGTAAAAACTACGCTATTTTCAGTAATTGGTCATGATATCCGGGGTCCTATCAGCAATATCTACTCATTCTGCGAAATGACGCGAGGGAAGTCGTTAGAGCAAGTTGATCTTGCGTTAGATACGATTGCCAAAAAAAGTGAGGCTTTACTTGATACGTTAGAGGACCTTCTTATTTGGAGCAGGTCACAATTGGATCAATTTGAATTTTTAAATGGAAGCATTGACCTTGATCTCCTGATCAGGGAAATCCTTCATATTGTTGAGCCGATTGCGGATGATAATCATGCAGAATTTGAATATCGCCCTGCGCAGGGGCTAAAATTAAGTACGGACAGGGAGATGTTGAAGATTGTTGTTCGCAATATCTTACAGAATGCTGTCAGCTACTGTGAAAATGATACTGTTATATTGGTTCTAACGACGGAAGAATCGGGGATGATCAAAATTGAAGTGTCAAATACAAAAGACAATAGCCTTCAGATGCTGAGTGAATCCCATAAAATTGCCACTGGGTCAAGGGCTCATGGTTTCGGACACCAACTCATATCAGAATTTGTTAAGAGGCTTAATGGCGATTTGGAATTTCAGGATTCGGATCTCGTCTACAAGGTGACTTTAACGCTGCCCCAATTGTATGATGAGTCTCAGCAAAAAGATGATGAGCCAGGACATAAATTAAGCCCTGGCTCATCAATTCGTCAACTTTGAATTAGTACTTCTTAACGACAATTTTTGTTAATAGTGTAATTTTTGAAGTTTGATTTGCAAATCCACTTTCAGTTAATTTCATTTCCTTCGTGAATGATATAGCATCTCCCGATTTCATTGCCTGTATGTCACGAGATTCTGTGGACAAATCAAATTTCAACTGATTTGAGTTGTTTTCGTCATATTCCGGGGTATGCAAAGGCTCCCAATCAAAGAATCTTTGCTCAAAATTCAGAATGGTATTACTTACCTGCTGTTTAGTAAGACCGTCCAGAACCTTAACCTTAATATTGTCCGAATCCGTCTGATTAGCCCGCAGGGATATGGGGTCTCCTTTTTTGATACTGACGATATTGATGTCCAGGATTTTATTTGTTCCATTGATATTAGCAGAACGGACTTTCAGGGAACCCCAGATATCTTCCTTATTGTCACCAAATCCCTCGAGCACCTTAGTAACCTTGACCCCTTTCCAATGCACCTCGACCTTGTATTTCGCAACGTTAGTAGATATTAATTCATCATAACTGCCAACCGATCTGACTGAAAGTAACGCATTGTCGGAAATTCTGCGGAGAACATAGTGTAAGGGCACGGCCGTTGTTTTGTCCGAAAGCCGGCTTGCTGATGGTGATTCGATATAGTTTGCAAGTGATTCTTTAAATTTCACAATGTCGCTGAATATCCGGTTGCCGAACCCAGCTTCTCCGCCATATACCGCAGCATGAAAGACGCTTGCTGTATTCCTTAAGCTTATATCGGTTTCACCTGAAAACTTTGATCCCAGTTCAATACCTGCAAATTCTCCACCAGTAACTGTTGCACCCAGCGCCGCTGACAACGCCGCGTGGATTTTGTTTTCAGATTCCATCGATCCAATAATAACTAATATTCTTCTTCCATATGCCACCGATTCAACGTAAGCGCCTTGTGTGCATAATTTGTGATCGCCTGCATGCTCGAATAATTCGTTGTGATGCGTTAAAACTTTTATTGTATACATCGGCTGGAAATAATTATACATAAAATATTTCATTCCAAGCAAATTCGCAGTAGAGACGTTTCCAGATAGACCTGCGTTTATATCAGCTGGGATTCCAAACTCTTCCAGGGGTAAAAAAATGCCTTGTCTCACACTTAAACTTGCGCTGAGTTGAATGGTAGATTTAAGTTTTGTAATGTCACCTAAGACCTTTGCAGGGAAATACGCTCCGTGATTTCGATTAAGCAAAGTCCGGGTGATTTCAGGATCTGGACTTCGTGTAAGATCAGTCACCTTAAGAATGTTCAATTCTTGATTCGTTGAAGTGGATATGTCTATTCCCAGATCGAAAGCTTTCCTCCTGGGGCTTTCAAAAGCTGACATTCCCGGCGTGAGCAATGAGTTAATACTAACAAACTGACCCGGATATATTGACAAGCTGGTACTATACAAATCGAAGTCCTCACCTGTGCAGAAGTCCACTTTCATCGGTTGGATTTCCTTATTTATATCACCATTAGCTACAATTTTGGATGCGCCATTTTGTTGAAATGCAGGACCTGCGGATTTCAATCCAATACCTACTTCGACAATATCTCTGCCGTTCACCTGTTTGGCAAGAACTTTGGGTTCCTGAGACTGATCTTCTGAAATCTGGTTTCTTTTTAAGTCTGCAAAATACCATTCAAAACCGCCCGTTGGGATTGTAGTTGATTTTTGAGCGCGATATTTCGCTCTGATTGAATTGTTTGACATAAATTTAATTTTTAATTATTGAAGATGTTGTTTCGAATGAAGGGAGTTAATTAGTAAGACTGATCTTTATCTTTGATTTTAGTAGCTTACCTCATTACCTTTTTGAATTGAGAGGTGAGTTCGTCACGAGAGTACAGATCAACCCAAGGATGCCCTACTATCTCTAGCGTAATTGTGTTGTTATGCTCTATTGCAACAAATTCAATAAGGATGAACAATGCCTCCTGAACGCCTGACATCCGATTGATCCCATTGGTTTTACCATATAAGGTGGCGACAATTGGATCTGGCTCATCCTTATAAACTGTACCTGTAACAGTTCCATTATTATTTGTTAATTGCATAATATGAAGTTCTCCCAGGACGATTCCTGTGTAAATGCCATTAAAACTTTCTTGTTGTGACGGCACTTGTCCGAATGACATTATTGCTATCAGCATTGCAACGATTTTCGGGATAATTAAAATTGACTTTTTCATCTTGTTTGATTTTGAAGGTTTACATTTAGTGACTATTCATCGCCTGCATTTATTTGCAAACGATACTGCGCATTGACCGAGCGAGATTGGGGTCACCTGTTTTGTTCAATTCCGCGGTTAATTGATTTTGCTAAGCGACTGACCTATTTTTGCTTGAATCTTTGTCGTATCAAAGATGGGGTCGGCATGAGCCTGTACTTAGAGTTAATCTATGAACGATAGTAAGAACTCTATAAACGTAAATCTGGTAGTAAGCTTCCCCGACCCATCATTAACACTTTTCGAGATCTTGACAAAAGATTCGGGTATCACATTTGGAGGTTGATTTACAGAATATAAGGAAGGTAGGAAGTGATAATTATATCACTAATCGGAAACTTAGTAGCATTATCAAATCTATATCGAGATATTTTTTCGCCTCTTAAATTCCTAATCGATATGAATTAAATACAGTCAAATTTCTTAACTTACTTAAAGAGGCCTAAAGCCTAAACCTATGCCCCATAACGATACATCGCAACCTTCTCTGAAGCCCGTTTGCTTCATGATTATGCCTTATGGCACCAAGCCTACCATGACAGATGTGCCAGGCAATCCAGCCACAATAAATTATGACGAGTTATGGGAAAAGACTTTTCGACCACTTATTGAGGATGATCTTGGTTACCTGGCAATCCGTGCAGACCAGGATCTTGGCGCTTTGATTATAAAGAAAATGATTGAACGCCTGGCTTTATCTGATCTTGTAATTGCCGAGGTAACTACTTCCAATGCAAATGTTTATTACGAAATAGGTGTAAGGCATGCGGCAAAAAATACCGGCTGTGTGCTCATCAGTGCAGATTGGTCAAAACAAAATTTTGATCTGAACCAGATAGCCCAGGTAAGGTATCCGCTGAGTGAAGGAACTATCAGCGACAATACCGCGAGTTTGGCAAGAGACACATTAAAAATAGGAGTGATTCCCATGATCAATGGTACTTCGCCGGTTTATGAATGTCTTCCAGGTTATCCCGGCCAGGTAAAAATTGAAAATATTGAAGCATTTAGAAAACAGATGGATGATCTTTCGGTATTCTCTGCAGAGTTGAAGAATATTCGTTTGATGGCACAAGATAAAAGAGCTGCATCTACACAGCAGCTGATTGATAAGTATAAAAAGCTAACTGCAATTATGCCCTTGATCAGCATGGAAATAATTTATCTGCTCAGGGACAATGCTGATTGGGAAAACCTGGTAACCTTTATTGATACCTTGTCTGAGCCTTTGAAAAGTGCACCGGTTGTACAAGAGCAACGGAGCCTGGCAAGATCGAAATCCGGTGATCATCTCCAGGCGATTGCAGTTTTAGAGGATCTTGTAAAACGTTTCGGGGATACTTCGGAACGGCAGGGTCTTATCGGCGGCAGATATAAAAAATTATATAAGGACTCAAAAGATTCTGCCCATCTTAATAAAGCAATAAATGCTTATGACCAGGGTATGAGACTTGATCTCAATGATTTTTATCCATCCAGTAACCTTTCCAGACTCTATCAGACCCGTAACCGGCCTGGTGATTTTGAAAAAGCAAAAGCCGCCGCTACCGTTACCTTAATTGCTTGTGAGAGGGCCCGCAAACTTGATCCTTCTAATGAGTGGTTGTTGCCCACATATCTTGCAGCTGCTTTTGATTCGGGAAATGTAGAAAAGGCAACCGAGCTATACAATGAAATGTCAGATACCGGGATACAGCCATTTAAAAGAGACGCCGTTGTCGGGGATCTGGAATTGGCTATTCAATTGCATAAAGATCCTGCGATTGCAGATGATCTTCAGAAGTTGTTGAACGCGATCAAGGAGTTAAAACATTAATGACTTGAAGGCATAAGCATAATACGAATAGCATTAACAGATGGGGCATTCATAGTGACTCCGGATTATTATAAATATTGTAAAAGCATTTTAGCCGCGGCCTTAATTTGAACAAGATCCTTATCGATATCAGCTTTTGTAAGAAAATAGAAAGGAGTAAATGTCTGCCTTTTGATCCTGGATAATCCTTTAAAGGGCTGGCCGGCTTTCCAGGTGGCATTTGCAAACCGCGCAAAGACCTGCAATTCTTCCTGGTTTAATGAATCGTTTATTAAGGCTTTAAGCATTTCTGAAGGCAATCTATCGCTGGTTTTTACAAAATAGTTTAGCCCGCATTCCAGGGCATAAAAACCAGCAATACTTCCGGCAATCTTTTGGCTCATTGTGCTTTTACGGATCGTAGAATCACCCCAGTCATTGGGATTTTGCTTTTGTCCCTGGGTCGCAGCATAAGACGAATCGATATATGTGGCCATCTCAAAAGCATAGGCCGTATCCTGTAACAACGATCGCAACTTTTGCATCTGAACATGGTTCGAACTGTCTGCAACTGACTTCATTGTTTCCCACAATTTTCTTCCTGCGATTTCAACCTGGTGATAATCTTTTTTAATCTCGTCTTCCGGAAGAAAATTTGCGATCATAAAAATCGGGCGCTTAATTCTCTCGAATCCTCTGAAAGGCTGGCTTGCTTTCCAGGTTGCGTTTGCAAAACGATTCAGTATAAGTATCTCAGCAGAATCTATTTTGCCCTCCAGCATTGCCTGCAATACTGAAGTGAATGGTCTGTTCGAAGTTGCACTGATAAAACCTATCCCGCACTCCAGGGCATAGAATCCTGCTATATTGGTAGCAATCATCTCGTCTTTTTCAGAAATAAAAAAAAAGCTGGTATCATCCTTCGCACTGATAAATTCCTGCGGGTTTTCACCGACTCCAATATAATATGCCGAATCAAGGTTGGCTGCCATGAGATATGCAAACTCCTGATCTCTTAGCAAGGAATCAATCACCGACAATTCTTTGATAATATTTTCATTTTTCTTGTTGTCCATTTCGTTGCTTGATTTGCAGGCTAAGCATTCCATGAGGATAAACGCGACCAGCAACAATTTTGTTAATCTCATAAAACAGGTATGATTATTAAAAGGTAGAAAAGCTGTAAGGGCCGTACTGATTGAAAGGGTACAAAAACTCAACTTGCCTACCTGGTTATAAAAAGATCGCCGGTATAAAGATATTTGTTTCATATAAACAAACGGAAAACGTTGTTTAAAGAAACATAATACAAATTTACAGAACAGCATACATGGTTCCTGGTTTCAAACAGGAATTAATAAGATTTGTTTGCCATCGCTCCGGAAACTGTTTTGCGGGTTGTTCCAGGAAGGATAATATCGAAAGAATTATTCAAAATTTCTGTCTGTATACATCGATGGAGTGATTATAAAATTTAACTTTAATCAAGTCAGTTCCTTGCAGCTTCTAATTGTTTTATTATGGCAGTAAGTACTTCCAATGATTCTTCTCAAAGAAAGCGGTGTTTTGTTGTTATGGGTTTTGGTACAAAAACCGATTATGCTACCGGGCGTAAACTTGATCTCAATAAATCATACAGACTACTAATAAAGCCGGTGGTTGAACAAAAAGGACTGATATGTATTCGTGCAGACGAGATCAGGCATTCGGGCGCGATCGATGTTCCAATGTACCAGGAGCTATTAAAGGCAGACGTTGTAATTGCCGACCTGTCAACAGCAAATATGAATACATTCTATGAACTGGGTATAAGACATGCGCTCAGACCCAGGACCACGATCGTAATTTCAGAAGATAAACTTGCATATCCTTTTGATCTAAATCATATTAATATTACACCCTATACTCACCTGGGTGAAGGGATCGAGTACGAAGAAGTAGAAAGGTTCCGAAAATTGTTGGGAGAAATTTTACAAACTGTATTAGACCGTGAGTCGGCTGATAGTCCTGTTTACACATTTTTAAATGGCCTAACGCCACCAAGGCTCGAGGAGGAGATAGAAAAAGCTGTGCAAAGTGAAAGAAGATCAAAGGAAACACAAGTGTCGGCTTCCGGAACGGGCGAGACAAGAGATAAACCCAGGGATGAAACTTTGTCCCTGCTGATCGAAAAAGGTGAAGAAGCGCTCGATCAAAAAGACTATCCCCGTGCAAAAGTATTGTTTGAATCTGCGCACAATATTGGGAAAGGGGAGTCCTCTAATATATCATCGGGGTATGATTATGTAATACACAGGCTCGCACTCGCGGTTTATAAATCCGAAGAACCGGATCCTGTCTCCGCTTTGCAGAAAGCCCTTCAACTATTGGTACACCTCGATTTAGCTCACACCAATGATCCGGAGACGGTGACTATAGCAGGAGCCATAGAAAAAAAATGGTATGATATCAGCGGTAACGAAGAACATCTCAGTAACGCGATTTTATTTTATCAAAGAGGATATTTTTTGTTGAATAACAGATATAACGGCATTAACCTGGCTTATATGTTGAATTGCCGTGCAAACTCAACGCTTTGCGTTACTAAAGAAGAGCAGATTGCAGATCTTGTTAATGCCAGCCGGGCCAGGGAAAGGGTAATTTATCTATGCGACAAAGATCTGGCTAAGATTGAGGAGCGTAAAAACAGGGAATCCCAGGAGAAAAATGCTGATGAAGAGTTTTTAAATCAACAGGCACTTGATACAGAACAAAAGTTTTGGATATCCGTCAACAAGGCCGAAGCTTATTTTGGCCTGGGCATGTTTGAGCAATATGAAAACGGCAAAAAACTCGCCCAATCCATAGAACATAAACCCTGGATGATGGAAAGTTTTGAAGGCCAGATAAACAAACTCAGGAATTTGTTGTTGGTAAATGGTAACCTGATGAACCCGGCCTGGCAAGAGCCAGATCAGCGTCTATCTAAGTAATTAATATCTTAGAGGATAATTAATTTCAGATCAATATCAGTAATCGCTCCCTCAATTTATCAAACTGCGATTTCAACTCCTGTGCCCGCTCATCTTCTGCGAGTGACAACATATCCGAGATGATCTCCATATTCTCAATTTCTGCCAGTTTTTTTCCTTTTGATCCGGCACCATTCCAGATGTTTGTAATGTTCCTGAACAAGTCATTCCATTTTTCGGTTGAGATGGTATCCTGGCTCAGCATCACTAAACTCAGATCATAAGTCACATCCTCCAGCAGTTCCCAATAATCCATGTTGCGATAACTTACCCTTAACTGTGATTTATTATTTTTTATCTGCTCTGACAGTTTAAGATGTTTTTCAGGATCGAAGACGGCATCATTTGGGTGGATGAGATCTAAAATGCATTGCATCATTATCCAGTTGTTTAATGAATATGATTTCTTACTGACAGCATACGCCTCCCGGTAATATTCTACCGATTTCCTGTAGGCTGCTTCTTTTTTTTCTTTATCACTTATCAGCCCCAGTCTTTTGTGGGCACTTCCCAATAAACTAAGTCTTTCAGAAGTACGGTTGATCTTAACCAATTGATTTAACTCGCTGATTAAATCATTCATGATTTGCGGTAGTTTTTCTTTTTCTTTATTGCACCTGAAATCCTGTACACATTTTTTGCTTCTTAGATTGCATAACTTTTCCAATGAGGCCACTGAAAACGTAGCATTTTCCTGCTGCCTTAATATTTCATATTTGTCAACGGCCAGGTCATATTCACCCAACTCAAATAATATTGAAGCTTCCAACTCGAGCACACTCCCGGTGTTAATTTCTGCTATTGAAACAGCTTTAGAAATCAGGTATAATCTTGCAAGAGCGTTGTCGCTGGTAATGTTCCGGGTATCAAGACTGTTTTTCAGGTTGTTAAGATCGACGAGTGCTTCTTCTTCAATTGCGTAGTCGGGGATATTGTCTTTTTTCTCCGCCGTCCGGTTTATTAACTTGTAAAATGGATCACCATAACATTGATAGGCTCCCCAGGTATTATTGGAAGGATAGGTTTCATAGAGGAAAGATCTCGCAGCAGTGACCGAATCCCCAAAATTGTAACCGGCAAACATATTTGAATAAAAGATTTTTGCGAAGTCCTGGGCTGCCTTATCATTAACCGCCCATCCCGCGGCAACAACAACTTTTACACCTGCCTGTATGAGTTGGGTTCCAATATTAGCAGCCAAACGGAATCTATCCCTGAAATATTTGTTGCTGACCGTCTCATGTTTTCCGAGATGACAACAATTCACAAATACTAATTCCGGGATTGTGCTCAGTTGTTTTATGTCAAAAGTAGTCAGGTAAACATCATTCCCGATAACCATTCCCGATTTTCCTGGCTCGTTGGGATTGAAAACTCCATGACCGGCAAGATGGATGATTTTGAAATCATTGCTGAAAAGATTTAATATTAGTTGTGATGCATTTTTATTCACCAATGTAATATTCGGGAACTCGTATTGATTTAACAGATCCTGAACCTGCAATGCTTCATCCCTGGCCCCCTCCAACTGGCTGACAAAACCGTTAAGCATAGGGTCGCCAATTACAAGCGCCAGCTCGGTTGCTACCCGTTGTATATTTGAGGCATAATCCCTTGTAGACAACTGGCGGATCATCCCGGAACCTATACACAGGGGTTTGGTGTCATTAATATTTTCCTGCAAGAGTTCCCAGGGATAGGCTGCTGTGTGCTCATCCAGTATCCAGTTTATGCTTCCCTTTTTTTTGAGCTGGTCTTTAAACTCATTGGGTATCATTAATTCAAACAAAGCTTTTGCAGATGTTGAAGTCCACCTGTTTTGTGTCGAAACCCGTTCGAGAAAAAGATCTATCAGCATTGTGTTGGTAAACAATTCCTTCTCCTCTTCGCTGGCTCGCCTGGTAGAGGTACTAAAAACTAAACTTGATACTTCTTCTGTTCCTATGATAACTGTTTTATGTTTAACAGTTATCCTGTTCCACCACTCTTCACCAATATTCATTGGTAATCGTTTTCTGAAACCAAACAGCTTCTTTATCTTCTTATTTGCAATTTTGATATTGTAAATACTATTCTCTTTGCTTTCAATTTTACTGAGCGAGTAGAGACCGCCGAGGGCCCTGTCTTCAAGTAGCTCAATGAATTCAATATGCCTCACTAATTTCAAACCCGCACGGTTAACGATTTTAATTTTTTTATTGGCATTGTTAACACCGTCAATGATTGCTTTGAGTGAATTCTCGAGTGAAAGTCCACCGTAACCGCATCCAATGATCAGTGATGATATTCCAACGTCTTTTTTAGTAGTGGGCTGATTGTTAATGTTGAGCAGATATTTCATAACTCCCTGCTCGACCGTTTTGGCTAACTGGTGGCTGGTCAAAAACCCGGGCTCACCTAATCCTACAATTACAGCCCCGGGAAAATCGCCTTGTTTATATGTTGGTAAGATAACAGTGTTTGTGCCTATCTCTCCCGGGTACAAGTCTAAATGGAGTCTTGATGAAAGGCTTCCGTTCAAAAGAATATCAATCGCTTTTTCAGCACTTAAAATTCCGTCATTTTTAAAGTGACCTGCGAACACGGGGAAAGATGTATATGCGAGATCGCCATTGCTAATACTTACTGAAACTGGAATCTGGCTTACAGCAGCTATTGTTGGTTTTGCTCTTCCGAATATGGCGTTTCCAACACCTCTTTCTGTAAAATTAAAATTGTACACTTCAGGCATCCGGAACATGTCAGATTCTCTGCTGGTGGAAGGCCTTGAACTGCTAAGCATACTGGTGTATCCTTTCTCAAGTATTTCCTCTATGCCGTCAAATATATCACTCTCGTCTGCCAACGCACCATGCGTAACATCCACATAATATACCGATTTGGAATCTACCAGTTGTTTGGGAATACCCGACTCCCAGGTTACAGTCTGGTCACCTTCACTAGTACACAAAAAGACCAATTCCGTCCTCGGTGGTATCATGTGATTATAATAACCGGAAGGAGTGAATTTATCTTTACCCGCTATATAAATAATATTTGAATAATCGATACTGCTGCTCTTTGAAATAATATTATCCCTATATGTTTTAAAAATTTCAAGTTGAGTATGGGTTGGTACCGGCCAGTAGTTCTCGCCGCTCGCCTCGGCCATCTTTTTCCAGGTGTCCGGATTTGCGAAGTCGTTGTTATCTTCAGTTGTAAGCGGGAGCAAACTTAAAATGCCTGGGAAGTTCGCAAACAACTCAATCAATTCTTTTTTAGTATGCTTGCGGTCAAGCAAATTCAATGCGTTGATGATTGGATCGTTGCCAAAGAGGAGAGTAAGGATTCTGAAAGATCCGAGCAGCGGTGCACCAAGATATAATAATTTGAAACCTGCCGAAGTATTTAACCTGGCCCAGCTTTGCGGATGATTAATGATGAAATCACGTACCAATACACCACCCATAGAATGCCCGATAATTTTGATGGGTTGATTATGTTTCATTAAACTAATGACCACCTCGTTAAATTCATTAGCACAGGCGCTCAACTGCTTGCGCCAGTCAAATGGATATACAATAACATCATAGGTATAAGAAAACCTGTCGACGATGCTGCTATAAGCAGATTTCATTATTGATGTGGCGGTAATTGAAGGGTCTGTGATATCACCCAGTTCAAATAATCCTCCTGAAATTGACGATGTATATTCGAGCCATAACTTATTGTTTTTTCGGGATAAGTTTGAAGCCAAGATACCAGGAACTAAAACGATTATCGGCTTATTGCCGGTCGGCAGATTCGGAGAGGTATATAATTCACCGTATTCGATTCCGACCAGGCCCCTGTCGCTGGCCGGAATATCGTATTGTTTTACACTTTTAAACCCCGGTATTTCATCCCCATCAGAGGTTTTTAGTGCTAAGGCAATTGAGTGCCTTGTTGAGACATTCATAAAATATTTGAAGTGGTCAACTTCCGGCCCCTGATCAAAGAAATACTGGATATTGCCAGTTCTTTTTGCACCCAGGTACATCGAATCGGTATTAACGACCAGGTCATTTCTTTGTCCGTGAAACCATCTACCGATGATTGCGAACAATGCTTCCCGGGTGCCACCCAGATTGGTGTTACCTGAAATTATTGCTAAGCCAGAACTTGGTAGTTCCATATCTGCCATATCATTTAAGATCTTGATGAAAGGTGATTCAGGACTTTGGGCTTCGAGGCCAGGTAATACACTGATATTATCTTTTGTACTTAAAGCTTCAACAATGAGCTCCTTCGACAAATCCGCAATCGGACCAGAATGCTCGCTCAGGAAATTGAAGAATACATTCAGAATTGTATCTAGCCGTCTTGCAGCCAGGCTCGTGCCCGCTGCAGGACAGGCAATCCGAATAAATTTCCGGACTATTATTTTCTTGGTTGCGAAAAGGATGTTCAGTTCTTCTATACAGGCGATGTCATCTGCCCTGTCGTATTTTTCGAGGAGTTGTAGATTTTCATTGGAAAAGCCTGCGATAGAATTGCTTCCGTTTCGGGAATATCTACAAAGTATTTCTCCCAGCAGGCCACCGCCTGCATGGCTAATAATATGAATATTTACTAAGTCTGGCAGTGCTTTTACGAGTTCAACAACATTCCTTAATGGACTTTTTGTAAGAGAGCGGTATTGATAGGTTAGTACATTTGGCCCATAAGTTTTATGTATATACCTCCATGTGTCTGAATCCTGTAACGATGAAAATGTGATATGCGTATTCGAAATTGTTCCATGGAGAAAAAGTAGAAAAGGTTGCTTGGTTATTGTAGGGTCCAGAGGAGCCAGGCAGAAATCACGGTTAAGTGAAAATAAACCTTCTCCCTGGGCCATAAGTTTTTCTTCGACTTTATCAGCAGCAATAACCACTCCTCCATATACTTCTTTCTTAAGATATACATGCACGTTTTTCAAGAAGACCCCATTTTCATTGTCTCCTACCAGAGGCAATTTCAGGGGAATCCAAAAAGACTCGTCTGGACTCATTGTCGTATCAGCGAAATTGGGAAATAATTCATGCATGGTTGTTGCATCGCAAATCCAAGTCGAATTGTCATCAAAAACAAATTCAAAGATTTTATCGTTTTGCTCAATATTTATCAAATGAGTGATTTTACTATCTAAGTCACGTTCAGAAAGCAAAAAACTTTCAACATACTGAAGGGAAGGAGGTGTTGCAAATGACAATACTTTTTGTATTTTTCCGGGGACCGTGATACTTTTAAAAGTCGTCCCCCAAGTTTTAGTAAGCTTGCGATCTGCCAGTATTTTCCAGGTGGACCGGTCTTTAAACGCGGAGAGCATTCCTCTAAGCCCGGCAAATCCTGCCAGGTCTTTTTTTGTGATTTGATGTTCTTTAATTTTGTGATTTGCTTTTAATTGTATTGATCTTTCTTCCAGGGTTCGGCATATGATCTGCAATTGTACCGGGTCGATCTCGTTTGTCTCTATCCATGTTTTTTCTATCAATCTTAAAGAAAGAAACTTAACTATTTCATCCAATGCATCGGGAGCAAAACTCAGTGTTGGGGAGGCGAAAACAATATCGTCTATCTCAATAAGACCTGGTTTGGTGATTGCCTCACTAGCTGTATCGGGAGTTAATGGCTCTAAGCGAAAACGATTTGAATAAAGCGAAGGGATTTTATCAACAAGGGTTTCTAAATTTCCTAAATACTCTTCCCGCAATGAGATTACAATCTTTATACGTAATCTTCCTTCCTTAGCTTTTAAAAGAAGATCAGATATCTGCCCGATAAAATCCCTGCGATCCGAATCACTATAGTCAACACTAAATATTTCTTCTAACTGGTCAAAAACTAAAACAGGAGTCGCTAACTTATTGTCAACTGACCATATCTCTGTTTCTGCAAGAAACTGTTCAAGCGATACTTGTTCCTGTTTGACCAATATTTCAAAGTCTTTATGAATATTTTCGGATAATGCAGACTTTATCAGGTCTTGCAAATTCCCATCGTTTTTATTAAGGCGCAGATACAAAGGATAATAGGTTTGCTCTCTTAACAATTTGAAAACGCCTGCCTGGAGAATCGAAGTTTTTCCATACCCGGATTTAGAATATAGAACTGTAAGGTTTTCAGAGAGAATTGAAAATAAGAGAGTCTGGCTAAGTTTTTCTCTACCAAAAAAAAGCTGGTTGGAAAGGTCCGTGTCTGTAAATGAATTGAAGCCTGGATACCTTTTGTACATTATCTTGCGGTTGATTTTTTAAGGCGTTCCTGATTTCTAAATAGTTCTATTGCAAGTTTATCAACATTGCTCATTACACTCAGATCCCAATTATTGATTGCATTGATAAACTTGAAATCAGTATCCGTCAATTTCGACTCTATTGTATCAATGTAGGCGGGATAGAGATAATTTTCGTCACGTGGAAACTTGGATGCCCTTTCGATTGCGAGTCTTATCTCTTTGTTTAAAAAGTTCACCGGGTTATCCCGAAGGTTTTTGCTTTGTAACAGTATAAACGCATCCGAATCTTCAATCATTTTTTCAATCCTGTTTTTCCAATCGCCTATAAATTCAGATCCGTGATCCCAGTAAACCGAGATTTCCTTTGCCTCTAACCTTTCTACTATTGGTTTAACAAATCTTAAGTCCTCCCTTTTATAACTAATAAAAACCTTTATTTCTTCCTTAAATGAGGAAGGAATTTTATCGTTGTTTCCTGAATGTTTTTTAAACTTTTCATAAAAGAGTTGGTATTTTTCCGTCAGTGTATCAATAAAAGATTCCTGATCAAAATGATAGAGACACACTTTTAATTCGTCTTTAAAAAATAAAATGGCTGGTTGATTCTCATCATTTATGGTTGACAAATATTCCAAGGCAAATGACATTGTTTTTTTATTTCCCATTGTAAGTGCATGAAGTAATAATCTGAAATACCAGTTTTTTGCAAGAATTCCAAATCCAAGAAAGAGTATAGAAGTTTCTTCATGAATCAATTTAGCACGAACATATGGCGGTAAGGCCGGCGATTTTGATATTATGTTACTTAGAAATTGAATCATATCATAGTCAGTAATTACTAAAGAGTTTGGTTGCTGAGCCGAGCCATACAAACTAAACAGAAATGGGTCTGTATCTGTTCCATCATCCGAAAAAGTGGCTTTATTACTTTTAAAATGATAGAAGTCTGATTTTGGAAATTTGCCGGCTTTGTTCACCTGATCAAGAAAAAAGCTACTATAATTTGTGTCAATGATAAAGTTTAAAGGAAGAGTTGCGAGTTTTGAAAAACCTTCAGATGATAATTCGGGAGAGACTTCAAAAAGGTAATCTGTAATAAGGGTCTCCAGTTCCTCCCTTGCCTGCACATGACTATTGTCACTATAGGCAATAAAATCCCGGACTATCTGGCAAAAATCCTTCTCACCAATTTGCCTACTGTAGTCTTCAGGAAGTCGCCGGTATTGGAGAATGTCTTCAGAGACCTTTTTTATTAGAAGTTCATTGAAAGTGGTGTGTTTTTTAATATTCCCATCCTGGATCTCGATTTGAAATTCTGATCCAATCATCAGGATACACTTTCTTTCGAAAATATTTCTGCACAATTTGTTCCATTCCCGTTCGGTCATTTGGTATCATTTAACGGTGGCAGCGATATATGGGGGTATTAGAAAATCTAATGAAATGAGGAAATATTCTAACTAATTTAAGTATTCTTGAGAACTTAATCAATCTCCATGGCAGCTATATTTCAAAAGATTTGGAAATAATATAAAAAAAGAGCGGTGCCATTGTTTTATGATCGACTGGTCTATCTCCTTTTAAGAGCGCTTTAGAAATGGGAATATAAGCACTTCGGGTATATGAAAGCTGCTGCAGTTATTATGGCAATAATAAGATTAAATTTTAGTGTTGAGCATTGCACCCGAAAGATGAAGTCTGCAATGCCTTTACGAGCTATGATTTCTTAATCGCTGCAGCAATGAGCAATGCCAGGTTATCTTTCCATAAGCGCTGCAGCAAACTGAACGATCAGCATCGAATTGTTCGTTTTTTGGATTTGCCCATTCAAGTTTTTTAAGAACAGGGGTCAATTCTGCCGCTCCCATTCTGACTGCATGCTCAACGGCATAAAACAATTCCTGCTTATCTGCATAAAATGGCATGATTGAAGCAAGCCTTGTAGCCGACCTTCCGCACCAGTTGACGGCATTTGAAATCAACCGGCAGGCTTCCTTGTGTCCCCTTAAATGCTGAAGGCCCGCATAGGCATATAACGCAACGATATTAGCATTCACACAACAATCCATCATATTATTCCTGCCGGCTTCAAGCCAGGTATAAAAAGCCCCTGCCTTAAACCAGTGCGGATCACGATTCCCAACTGCCGGTAATCGATACTTATCAAGCACGATGCAGGTATCCCTGATTATTGAATTTCGGGTTATCCTGCCTGTTTGTAGAAGAAGCAAAGTGATCAGGGCAGTATCATCGGCATCATCGGGCACTGTTATTTTCGAAGGCACACTTATATTTTGTGCGTTGTGTTCCGACGGATAAAAATTGTAAGCACCCTTTGTCGATGAAGAAGCGCATGAGGAGAGGAAGTCAAATGCTTTGTTAATTACATTTGGAGGAGCCAGGCCAGGTCTTTTTTGCAACTCGCGTAAGACCAGTGAAGTGATACATGAATTTACATCTTTTCGGCTATCATTGTTTAGCCGGATCACTGTTTCAAAACCTCCACCTAACTGCTGGCTTACGCTAATCAACTCTGATATTGATTGAATTAACATCATGCTATGACTTGCTATGACATGTTACGCGATTTCTGGTGGTCTTAATCCAATCTGAAATATTTTTTTTCCATCAGGTGTAATAGTAAAAGCTACCAGGCCGTGATTGGTTAACCTGCCGGTTTTATTGGCAAGTGGCTCTGTAATCTGCGCATAAATGCCAAAGTCCCAGCCAAACCAATCGCTATATCTTAATAAGCTATTGCGGATACAGGGATCGCCTGGCTCAAACACTTTGTAATTGAATGTAAATATCGTGATGGCTTCCGGTAGTCCGACTTCATCAAGGGCTACACTGAAGCCAAGGCTATCACCTATAAATGATTTGTCGAACTTTCGTTTACTTAGTAAACCTACAAATTCAAGTAACTCTTTTCCCTGTTCGGCAAACCCCAGGCAACGCATAAGATATAGCAACTGCCAGACATCAATCGATGAGAGCCTGAAATAGTATTCAATTTTACCGGTAGAATTTGCACTTAACATGCGCAATGAAAAGTGCTGTCTTTTCATCACTGAAAAATCAGGTAAAAATCTTTGCAAAAAGGATGCACCGATTTCAGCGCAGGTTTCAGTTACTTCCAGGTAAGTTTTAAAGCGATCAGTTTTTCCATTGTCATGACGCCCGGCCATCCATGCCCCATAAGTTAATGTGGGCTGTTGCACAAGTTTGCTTATTGTTGTTGATATACTAACAGGTGGTAAAGCATTTGATTTTCTCTGTAACAACGCAGATGCAATCTCAATCTTTTTTGCTTCTCCTGTTTCCGGACCCGCTATTTCAGTTGTATAACTGATAGCGTTGGTTACAGAAGAAAAAGTAAACTCAACCGGGAACCCATCTCCCGTTAGCCTGCTAAAAGAATACTTAATCTCGGGCCATATAGACTCTTGCAGAGGCCAGAGGAACCCTGATAGTGAATATGCGGCACGAAGTGCAGGTTCAGCATTGGTTTCGCCGAATATCCCCAATACCCGGTCAATAGCCTGGTAGTTTATCTTGAGTCGTTCCATCCTGCAAGAAATTGTTCTTCCATCCTGTTCATCTGACCCATCAACTGGGGAGTTTGTGTAACTCCCGGATGATGAGGAACAATCTGGGAAGTTATTTTTTGGCTAACCCTGGTATTTAGTTGCGTCATAAGATCATGGTAAGTGATTGAAAAATTACTTGCATTTACCAAATCTATGAACGATTGTGTTAGTAGTCCATGACCTGCAGCTCCATTACTACCACTCACTTCCCATGAAAGTTCATCAAAGCGGCATCCTGAAATCAGGGTAGACTTAGAAAACTGAACAAGCGTTTTATTGGGATCCACGTCAAGGTCTAACCTGTCATCTGCGCCCTTGCGTACGTTTCTGATATTATTATTCATCACAGTGGATGATGGCGGTATGCATACACCCATCGGAATCAGTGTTCTTAAAGCCCTGAGTAATGCATCGATATATTCCTGGATCATTCTTAGCGACCTGGTTTTAACTATATCGTCTGCGTTGTGCATTCCGCCTGAGTGACAGGAGTCGAGTATCACATTAAAATTTACAAACGATGGATTCAATGAATCAGCCAGCCGGAATAAATCAAAGTCTGTGATTGGTGCACCTGAAGCAGGTATGATCGCTTCATAATGCCTGTCGCTGTCAAACCGCCCTTGCACCGCCGGGAAGCGGCTGCCATGACCTGAATAGTAAAAGCAAGCCACATCACCTGCTTCAGAATTTTGTAAAATATACGCCACTGCCCGGAGGATATTAGCACTGCTGGCATTCCTGTCCTTGTAACAAAATACCTGGGTTGGATCGAACCCAAAGGCATCCACAAGCATGTGGTACATTTCGTTGGCATCATTCACACAGCTGCGAAGGTTTGATGCTCCAGTCGGGTCAATTACGGAATAATCGTTGATGCCAACTATAACTGCTCTTTTTGTCATATACTTTTCTTTGAATTTGATAATTATGCAACTTGTATGAACTCGTTGTCTGTCTCTACGAATGGGTTTTGTTGAATCTTGCCGTCCCTGCCAACCATGGTTATGCGATATCTGAATATTTTCTTTTTATTATCCATAAGCGAAATACGCAACGGAACAATATCCGTTTCGGTGCCTTTTATTGTTATTTGCTCATTCCTGCTATATGAATTGGCATCATCTTTATATTCGACGTCAATGAATGCTTGTCTTATAGCCGTGTCGTCGAACGATGGAATGAGTTTTAATTCCAGTGCAGCAGGGAATGGGTCATCTACAAATATGGTTGTTGCCCTGGTTGTCACAACCGGTATTTCGAGCGTTGATCTATCTTTGAGATGATGAATAAGACGATAACTGATTGTTCTGCCTGCTGTATTCGGTATGCGAAGCTTCCATGATTGTTCCGGCGAATCCGGCAAAACAGTGATGGTCTTTTCTTTTCTGAATGAACTACCATCGTCATAATTCAGAAACACGTCTGTCGATTCTACAACCCCTGCATCTATTTTATGCGGCTTAATTTTAATCTCGAGAAATCCTATATCATTAAAAGGATTTAACATCAACGTCCTGTCTTCAGTTATTTTTTCAGGAATCTCATACGAAAATTTCGATCCCTCCCATTCGCTCAATGGATCAAAATGATACTGAACATTATAACTGTAAGCAGTGTTACGCGACTTATTCATAAAGACTTCAAATTTCCTGGCGTCTTTCTGAACAGTGTCAAAAACAAAATCACCGTGTTTATGATCAGTAGGGTTTGAACGGTCGCCATAATCAAGTGAAACCTGTAAAGACTGAAGTCCTATACGCGCGAAATCAATCGGAGCTTCCGCAGTTACTGTAAAGACTCTGAAAAACGGATCATCAAGGTCAACCTCTATAAAATGATTTTCCTTAGTCAGGTCGGCCAATAACAGACCGAAAAATCCCTGTGGTGCATATGTTCTTTGTGTTGCTTCCTGCACATTGTATTCGAAGGTTAATTTTTTCAGCTCTTCCTGTTTTACAAATTTTAATTTGAATGAAACAGCGAAAGGTATAGCACTGGAACCTGCTGATATTGCATTGGCGCCTGCGTTTGAGGCTCCTGCCGGAACACCTTGTGAAGTATTTGGTGGTGTAGGCACCGCAGGTACTCCTAATCCTTCGGTAGGGCTTACGGTTGGCACGGTTGGGGTGCCGGGAGTCTCTGTGCCTGGAACTGGTCCACCCACAGCAGGTGTCGGCGGCACTCCTACAACAGGTGTCGGCGGCACTCCTACAGCAGGTGTGGGCGGCGTGCCGGTTGTTGAACCTGTTGTGCTTTGCCTCGCCGGCCGGGTGCCGGCGGCTGCAGCCGGAACTGCAAAAGGATTAGCATGTTCATCAGCGGGCCCCATACCTGCAGTTGGGCTGGGGCCAAGGTTGGTGGGAGGGGCTACCGGCGTTCCTTTTGGTGGCGGAGCCGGTGTTGCGGGTGGACGCATTTGAGTTCCCCGTCTGATTACATCATCAAGCGAACCCGCCTGTGCACCACCTCCTGCCAGCTGGCCCGGAGTAAGTGTTGGCTTGAACCAATCATTTAAAAGGGTATCCTTAAAAAAGTTAAGTGCCCAGGTCTGTTGCTCTTTTAAATCATCATCACCTGTAAAATTGATTACTTCAATTTTGATTACACCATCCTGGACAAGCTTTTCAAAGCCGGCATCAATACCCGCCTGTACAAAATATACCTGTGCATTCAGGCTTGCACTGAACTGATCGTATATTCTTTTGAAATCGGCAGTTATTTTTACATTAAGCGCCGGCCGCATACCTGTAAACTTCAGATCATAAATAACACCGATAGGCGATGTGCCCTTTTTGAAAGCTTCTTCGAGTATAGTTGCTCCTTCCTGGCTAAGTGTAAGGCTAAAAGCTGCAGAATTATCTCCGTGTAATGAAGGAACCGAAGCCCCAAGAATTTTCTCAACTGCATTAAAGGTGCCTTCAGTAGCTGCAGTTGCCGCAGTACCACCTGCACCCTGGATATTAAGTGCGATGCACTGTACTGTGCCTTCGTCAAAAGGAACCAGCGCCAGTTTTGGTTTGCCCCGGGAAACCGAGCGTAATTTTGATAAGATCCGCCTTTCCTGTTCCATGTCGAGTTTTAGGTTTACTTCAAATGTTACAAAACCGCCGCCTTTCGCACCACCGGATACAGCTGCCGGTTTATACTTAATAAAAGTGAATGCAGCCCTTTCGTCTTCACGCCGCCTGGCAATCCTTACCGGTCCTGGCAAATACCAGAATTGAGAAGGGTCTGCATGATCAAAGAATACCGTGATGCCATCGATTGTCATTGACTTGCTACCTAATAACAACATAAAAAATGATTTAAGATATTTGTGACATTATTTAATTGGGATGGTAATTATTCCTACCTTCTCCTTTATCCAGTCGCTGCTACGTGAAAGACCATTGTTATAGATGTAGCTTGTTTTATACTCGTAAGCACTGGCATTCGCATCAACATAGTCATACTCAAAATTTTTCTGTTCTCCATTGCTTTTGAGTGAAAACGCATCCGTATAACTCAGGCCATGAGCCGCATCTTCGTACCTGATATCAACTTTTATCTCCCTTAAGTTTTTCTTGTTAAAAGCGACTTTGTCGGTTTGTGTAGTAACAATTCTATGACCCTTCATATCGCTTCTTAAAATCACTCTTTTTTCCATCGTAAATGAAGGTGGTATACGGATCAGGGATCCATCCTTAAAAAGCATGGTCACATCAAACTGAACAAGTTGTTTATTCTTATCAATCAGCTCGACACTGAATTGTTTAGGATTGCTGTCCGTTTCCCTGAAATCAAAACTTTCGCTTTCGCTCAGTTCATTTTCAGGATCTTCATAAGACACATCTACAAAAACATTTTCCACTTTTTGCCATTCCACATTGGGTACAATGGAAAGTTTTCTTTTTTGAGGAAATGGATCACGTAATGTCACCCGCTCTTCGGTTGAGTTTTTCCATGGCATTTCAACGTCCTTGCTATCATTGGAGCGATAAGTGATTTTGTATGAAAATTCATCCTTCAAAGCATCGATCATAAAAATTTTCCAGGCTGCTTCCTTTTTATCTTTATTAAGCAGATAGCTGTCTTCCATCCGGATGTTGTTGAAAGTGTCAGAATATCTGAGTTCAATCTCTATTGCTGAATAACGATCCCATGGGAAGTCTAAAGCCACAATAGGCACCGTAACTATTCCATACAATTCACGCGGTTGAATCTCAAGATTTTCAGCTTCGATAACACGTTCTTCCGAATCCAGAAAAAGCGGCCGCTCTCTGCCATCACCACTTTTGAATGATACCCGGTATGAATAAGTTGCCTTTCGTATTAGTTTTTTACCCGGTTCAAACGCGCTTGTCCATTGCAATAATTTTTTGTCAGTAGATGATTCAAGTATGATGTTTTTTGGTTCACCGTTATATCTGACCGTGACATTTATTGAACTAATGTTATCTTCTTCAAAATTGCCACGGCTGATAATTTCAATCCGGCGTTTGATAAACCATGGATTATCCAGGTCCACTTCAACAATAAAGTCTTCAATTTTTACACCTGGCTTCCGGAGCACAGAGGCGAGGCCCGATAGATGTGCCTGCGGATAAATGTTTTTCTTAACCGTGGTACGTTCGGTAATATTTGTATTGAGTGTTTTATGATCAATACGTGTTATATCAATTTTTTTATAACCGAAAGATGCAAAACCTGCTGCCCCTCCTGTTGCCAGCATTGATGATACTTTCTGGGCGGTTGAGGTAGCTTTATCCAGGTCGGTGGCTGAAGTGTCGATCGGGCTTATAGAAGAGGTAAAAAAAGTTTCAGTAATCATTTCCTTTACTTCATTTACCGCTTCATCACGCCGTCCGATTACTCCGCTGTTTTCCTGGTCCTCCGTTACGAAAGTGTCTACTTCGATAATAATTGCCCGCGATTCGATCAGTTCATCAACGACTTTTTCTATCTCAACAGATGAAAACATAAAGGAGGCGCTGAAACTTTCGTCCATATGTGTTTGAACCCGGTTCCAGTCGACCGACAGCTTTACAGAATAAGCAGGTCTCAGTGCGAGAAAGCTAAGTGAATAAACTATCCCGATAGGACTCATCTGACCTTTAAGTGCTTCTTCTAAAACTGTTACTCCGTTCTGATCAAGCTGCACTGAAAATGTCGCCTGGTTATCACCATACAAAGCTGGTTTTGCATGATGATCCATCTTGATAACAAAGCGAGGCTGGTCAGTTGCGGTTTCAGGCGGAGGAGGCGGAGGGGTTGATGCTCCGGGTGCTGGTGGCGGTGGAGGAACTTCTGTTTGTTTACCAAGCAAGAGCAGCCTGACTGTTCCATCTTCCAATTGAATAGGTGCCATACGCGGCTTACCCTGTAGATGCATGTCCTGCCTTATTTTGCTTGCAATTACATTCAGTTCATCTTCAGGTAATCCGAGGTTCACATCAAAATTGAGAAAGCCGCCGTTACCCGCTGTGCCACGGTATTTGATCAATTGGATCTGGGGCATATCGACATTAGTGTCCGGGTCTTTTATTAAAGTCAGATGCGGCATAAGCGGGGCGAAATACCATTGTAAGGGATCGTTGTGATCACCAAAAACGGCAACGCCATTTATGATCATGAATGGAGGATTCAGATATAACATATTTGTATTTTTAGGTGGTTAAACTGGCAATTCCGGTAAAATGGTTAATTCATCTGTGGTAACCCGGGTTGGCCTTTTTACGCTACCATCAACTAGGAAATAGTTTGCCTCCCAACTGAACTTGCTATTCTGCTTATCCTTCAGGTTGACTGTCCACTCAAATGGCGCAGTAGCACCGGGCCTGAAAATGCAGTCTATCACTTCATCGATATCATTAACAGTATCGGTATAATGCAAGGTGATTTTTGCGAGTTTTACTCTCTTGAAGTCAAGAAGATCCGGGAGCACCTGCACTTTCAAAACCTTTTCCACCTGCGGCCCTACGATGATTGAGTTTCGTTCAGCCGTGGTAATTGGTATATCTTCAGACAGACCGCTTTTGTATCTTATAGTTCCACTATAAGTAACCTTTCCGCTTTTGGAATCAATAATGGGTATACTCCATTCACCAAATGGGTTTGCCTTACTCAGCTCGATTTGTTTGTTTTGTCTGTAGTTATTGTCCGGTTCATCGTATTGCAGGTCAAGCAGAATATTATCTATTTCGGTGTCGAGATTTCCACCGGCACGTATCATGATATCCTTGAAGTCTACAAAAGGATCTTCTATAAATAATGTCCTGGAATTCCCTTCTCTTGGCTTAACCGAATATTCTTTACCACCTTTCATGAAATATTTGATTTGATATGTATAAGGATTGCTAACGGGAACCAACAGTAGTTTTTCGAAGCTGTGCTCGAGATGATCAGCATCGATTGTAAACACATCTTCAAACTTGTCAATATCATTTGCGTTGTCTTCGTATGAGATGGTGACCAGCGCTTTATTCACCTGTTCAAAATTTATATCACCGGCTCTTACTGCAATATTCATGTAGCCGAGATCATCCACGTTTACCGTAAGCACATTTTCCTCTGTTTCGGTGGGCTTCGATTTGAAAGTTTTACTTGATCCCTTATAATTTACTACATATGAATAGGTGTATTTGAAACTGTTATTAACAAGAAATGCCTGGTAATTTGGCCGGTCTTCAACTTTGGAAATACTGAATTCCTTTGGATCAGCGCCAGGATATTTAATTAGCATCTCAACACTGTGAATAGGGAGGTTTGTAAAATCTGCATTCACGATCATGGTGACGTTGAGCATTTTGAAAAATGGGTCATCCAGGTCAATAGTTCTGGCATAGTCTTCCCATTTTAGTGGCTTGCCATCTGGTCCTGTAAGATTTGTAATATTGGGTAGAATGCCCTGTGGAGCAGGGTTCCAATCCATAGTAACCCCTTCCTTAAACCTGAGGTCGAAGCTCGCGATTTTCTGAGTACTGATGTTACGTGTCACATCTTCGATACCATCGGGCTTTTTCCGGTCATCAGCAGAAACCGGGGCGATGGCCTCTATCATCTTTTTCTCGATATTATCTTCCATGGTACGGGTAGCCCAGTCACGTATCTGGTCTTTGGTCTTTTGATCTGTCATTGCTCCCCAGTCAAAATCAAGCGTATAAGATGACGAATCCCTGAACTGTTCACGTATTGTTTCCTGGTATGAATCTTCTGCCCATACATTCCACTCTGTATCGATTGTCTGGCTAAAAGAATAAAATTTTTCTGAGGAGAAGTGACCTACAACTTTGATAGGAGGCAATTTCACAAAGGTAAACAGGTCATATACGATGCTTACCACACCGCCTTTGCCCTGCAAGGCCTGTTCGAAAAGTGTAGCACCTTCTGCGCTCAACTCCATGGTGAAAGTGGCGATATTCCTGCCAAATAAAGAAGGCTTACCCGGGCTCCATATTTTTTCGATCATGGTGCCATCAGCAGCCTCCATAACAAGTTTTGCGGAGCCTTTTGTCCAGGGAATTTCACCAATGGTCACCGGGGCGGGGGGCAAACCCCTGTTGGCTCTTATCTTGTTGAGACGTTGTTGCAGCCCGTCAATGGCAGCATCTTTTTTATCTTTTGGTACATCAAAAGTGGCATCAAAGAATACATACCCACCACCGCGTTTGCCATTTTGCCGGTCGATAGGATTCCTGTATTTAATAAACTTGAACACTGGTGTTCCGTTTTCAATGCGAAAACGTGGACTGTCTGCGAGCATGTAATAAGTGCTCTCGGATCTGTCGTCAGTGTAAATGGTAACACCGTCGACTTCCGGAAGGATGATTGTTTTATCAAGTTGTAACATATGATTGTGGTTTTATCTTTTTGATTAATGATAAGGTGTTAATGATAAAATGTGGTTTTGAAGATTAACTGGTTTTGAAATGAATAACCGGTTCGCTTGACCGGCCCGAATACTTTGAGCTGCTCCCGTCTTTGTTTTTGACCTTTACATCATATCGTAGTTCGCCTTTTAAGGTTGCATCCCTGCTGCACACATACCATCTGCTCTTCCATTCACCAGGCTTCATGTAGATTGTGCGATCATCATCGGTGCCGCTAGTCCTGGGTAAATAAACAATATGTATCCTGCATGAATCGGCTTTCTCAGTTTCAAGACTCTCTGCATCAAAGACCACTTCCGACAAACCGATGTCCGATGGGTTTAACCTGACATCATTACCAGTCTTTTCTGCAACGGTTGTTTCGAAAGGAGGTCCTCCATCAGTATAAGTAGTGTTTAGTTTTAGGTTACCCCCGGCAGGTCTCGAAATCTTTACTGGTACAAAATCAGGCGGCGATAAAATTGCTTTGGAATTGTCTGAAATGATTGTAATAAAGTTTATCGTAGACTCCTGTAAATCCGGAGGTGCAAAAACGGTGATTTCAGCACCGGGTTTTGAAAAAAAATCATCTGCAGCCGTTGTTTTACCTGGTGACAATTTATTTGAGATGGTATCCTGTTCTGAAATTCTGGTTATGTAATCAGTAGTATTTTTTCCTTCAAACCATTTTGAAATATCTCCTTCCGGTTCAATGCTTATGTCTGCAGTTGTTTGCGCGCTTGCTTTAACTGAAAGGTTTCCTTCTTTCATGACTATGTCATTGCTGGCACTGGTGTAATTCCTATTGTTTTCAGCATAATTTTTTATAGCTTCTATTGCCTTATCAAAGATCAACTGCTTCAGTTTTTCGGCGAGCATCATTTCGTCATCGCCCTGGATCTGCAATTCAAAAACGCCGTCTTCTATTGCCTTATTTAATAAAGCGGGAATGTTTCCGTGATCCAATTCTGGTTTGGTTAATTCAGGGATTTTTGTAAGGTCTCCTTTTAGTGCAGCAGAGGCAGTTTTGTTAACAGGTATGGTTGCAATATATATTGTTCGCATATAGTTATCTGTGCCATTTAAAGTATGGAGCACCCGGTCTTTTTGTGCGTTATCTATGCTTATATTAAAAATCACATTGAAAGGAGGGAATCCTGATGTTGTGGTTGATTGAAGAACATTGTATTTTTTGTTGTCATCAGCCAGCTCCAGGCGCGCCTCTTTCACAGTTGTCGATGGTGTAGAAAAGTTGATTGATGAAATGCTCTCTGGCTTTAGTTTCTCAAGCAGGGATTCCTGTAATCTTTTTAAAAGGCTCCGGTCAGTATCCCATCGGCTTGCCAGTTGAATCATATTTACGGTGCCGGTAACAAGTAAGTTAAACTGCAGTTTCTCCTGTTGTCCTTTTTCGGGACTAAGCTTTAGTGGTATATAATAGATCGTGGCTGGGTCTGTTGTCTTTCTATAACAAAATAGATCAGCATAAGCGTCGGCATCTGGCAATGTCGCTGCAAGGTTTGTAAAATATTTACTCAAAATCTCTTTTATCTCTATCGTGGTCATCAGGAGTTTTTTTAATCAAATCAACGAATTGTCGAGTATCAGCGGAACCCAGGGTGACTGCATAGGAAACCATTCACCATTAGTATTGTCGTCCTTTTTAAACCGGTATTTGTAGGTATATAAAAAAGGGGATTCAGTAAAATATCCGAAATCCTTACAATTCCCGGTTGGCGTAAAAAACAGTAGGGTTGGTTGCAAATCATCGGTCGTTCCATCGGGCATTAGTTCAATTTTCACGGGCGATGAACCATTGCTGAAATTGCAGCATACTTTCACGGAATGAAATCCATATTCTTTAAAATGATGCAGACCTACCCGCATTGAAACAGCAGGCTGATCGGGAAGAGAAGCAATAGCACCTGATGTAATTGAAATAGCGCTGATTTGCATCCCCGGCAAAGCTTCATCTTCAGGAATACATACGGATAATATGGGATTTGTATTATCAATCGTATATGCCATGGTAGCTATACTGGTTTCATCACCAAATACGACATTAAGAGAAGCAATTTCAAGCAGGTCTGAAGCTGCTTGAATGGTTATTATTTTAGCTTTGAAATGATCACTGTTCAAGAGGAGCCGGGCTTTATTCGCTGTGCCGGGACTGCCCGCAATTTTTCTGACTCCGTTAATGCTTTGTACGAGCATGAACGGCCGGTAATTGTAGTTGAGCGTTTCGACAGGCGAATAACGAAGCACTATATCAGATGAATCACCAGGTGCCGCGAAATTTACCGTTTCACTTATGGCCTGCATTCTTAGGGGTACATTTGGTGGTACATCAATCTGCACGCCCGCTTTAAGCACGTTAGGCCGGTGATCCGGAAGGATCGCTGACACATTCAGGTATTTGAAGCCTGTTTGAAGCCTGGGCACCAATGTTTCTTTGATGCTGCTTTCTATTCCCCCTTCCTGGTTCGATAATAGTTGTACGGCTTCTGCAGGATTCAGATTTACTCTTACTAGTCTTTTTACTTCAATAACTTCTGACAAGTCCCACTCAAATAAGCCCGTGCCAGCCTCTACAGAAGTACCTAGCTGAACAAGATCTTTGTCTGATTTGTCTGTTGGGAATGCAGGTTTTCCAAAGCGCTTCAATATCCGATCTGAAATCGCCTCTGCAAACAAGCCAGGTATTTCATCTTTCCTGTCACCGGTAATTGTTATCGGAAGAAGTGAAGCGTCGCGGTTAAAAAACATCCTGACTTCATTTGGATCCACTGCACCGTTCGCATCTGCTACACTTGCATGTAATTGATTCAACACTTCAGCCGGGGAGAATCCAACTAACAATGGGAGTCGTGGTGACAGCCCCTTGCATTCAAGCAATGCAATGGCCTTGAACAACAACGAACCGTTTCTTAATGATTCTTTCATTAGTGAAGCAGTAGTAGCTTCAAGCCTGAATAAATATTTTGTTGGACCAACAGGATTCCAGTTTGAGGAAATTGTTGACTGTAGTTCCGAAGGGAACTCAAGGGTGTTGTTGACAGGCACAAGTGACAGGTAACCGCCTGAACATGTGGCAGGTATTACTGACGTGGTGTAGCCTCCCAGCCGCATCGTACTGACAGCCTTTTCTAAGGGGTAGTTTAGTGATAATTGCAGATCAAGTGTTCCATATAATGATACAGGTGAAAGATCATGCATTGCTTTTACCAGGGTAATGGAAAAATCAGGCTTGCCGGATCCGTTTACGGCTATCCCAAGCGAATCCGGTAAAACAAAAACCTCATTTGATTCATAGCCATAATACACCCTCATTTCTTCAGTATCAAACTGAACAACGTGTTGAAAGTCGAGGGTGCCTTTGAATGACATGTCTTATTTGATTGAATCCCTGGTTATAAATAAGTCATCTGACTGATCGGTTATCCATTCGCCTGGTGCGCCTATTTTTCGTTTGCCCGCCAGCGTTATAACCTCCAGCTGGTATTTATATTCCCTTGTGTCCATCTTACCTAAAATGAAATTGCTTAGTGAAACGTTAACAGTAGCGGTTCCTTCCAATACAGTCGGCTTTAGTGTCACTGAATTCCCATTAAAAAAATTAACTATGATTGCTTTTATGGCTGAGTCGCCCGCGTCCTGCGGACCCGGCGCAAAAATTTCTTCAAAAGTTTGCACTGTTATTGTACGTTCATAATCGATCGGGGAATAAGGATTGAGGATAGCGTTCCAGATAGCTTCTTTATCAGGTTGTGTTTCTACTTTTGATAAAGCCGTGTTTAACTGGAGAGGTTTTCTTGCCAGGCTTATATCGACAGGAGTAATGTTGATTGTAATTTCCTCCTGTGGTAAAATATTCATTTGGTCATCCACATCATTACGATGACTATTAAATGGTATTGCATTTGATCCCTCGCTCAACATAATCTCAATGGCAGAAACAACAACAGGGCTTTCAATTTCATTACGTATAATCACAGTTCCTTTTCCAGTTTCGGGATCATAACCCTGGCGCACTGAACATATGTCTCCTGCCAGGTCGCTCATCCTTGCTGAAAGTGGAATCTGTATTTTATCCTTATCTGAAACTGAGACAATTACCTGCCCCGTAAACAGTGTTTGCGATGCTCCCATTAGTGCATCATACAATCGCTGAAAACTTTTTAGTGAAACGGTTATAGAATCATGTATGCCTTCTCTAATCTCCACAAGTGCACCATTTCTTTCCTGGAAAGGACCGGTGGTACCCGTTCCGGCACCCGGTAAAGCCAGGACAAAAGTTGCAGGTGCTATAAGAGGTTGAAAATCTATTTCAATCCCCTGCCCGATAGATTCCTTCAGCCGTGGTTCTGCTGCTTTTATGCGCTCCGGATCCGTATACGGTACTGCCACATATTCTATGGTAACGCTTGTCTCTTCCAGGGATCCATCTCCATCAATACTCACACACATAAAAGGAGCGAAAGATGGCGCCGGCTTGCGTGCTATCTTGAAATTATCCGGCAGGTAATAAATAACACCAGGTTGTACTATATCCTTGTAGTAAAGGTGTCCGTTCACCGGCAGTTGTTGAAGGGCTGGAGCACCATTATTTCCCGCGCTTGTAATGTCAGTAAAAATATAACCGGATATTGCCGACGGGAATGTAAATGGTATTACATTATCCAGGGAACGGCTAACAGCCTTGTACAATGTTTCAACTGGTGGAGGAAATGGCAATGTTACTTCTGGCCGGGATGGAACTGTCTCTGCCTTGGGGGGCACAGGTACTGTTTCTGTTTTGGTGCGCACAGGCACATTCTCTACACGCGAAGCCACTACCACCCTGGGTGATCTCCTGACAGGTTTAAATCTACTTGCTGCCCCGATATCGCGCGACGCTGCTATATTGCCGCCTCCCTGTGGAGACACCGGGATCGCTACAGGCAGTTCGCGCCTTACTATAAGATGTGCGCTGGCGCCGCCTTCTGTTATAGCGAGGTAAACCTGGTTAAATAATGCTGATCCCCTGATAGGTAATTCCGCAAGCAGTCCATAAGCCTGGGGCTGGGCCGGAGGAAAATTTATTTCTTTCACCATAGTACCACCGCCCGGAATCACTACGTTAAACTGTAATACCAAAGCTATAAGATGTGGTATTTCGGTTGCTGATGGTGCGGCTTGTTCTATCGGCGAAGCTGGATATTTTTCAAGCTTTACTGTAAGGATTCCACCGTCTGAAGTTTCTTTCATGCTGACAGCAAATTGCCTTCCTGCCGTAGTAATATTTTCTATGATACGGTATCGTGGCAGGTAAAACTTTTTGGAGGCATCTTGTGCAGATTCAAAAAACTGTTCGTCTGTTACTGTAGCTTTTAAGCTGACAGGAACGGTTAGTGCGCTACGTGTAACCCCTTCGACGGGAGGAGTTACATTTGATAAAAGTGCTGAGAGTGCGGGATTAAATTGTTTTATCGAAACAAGTTGAACTGATAGGTCTAATGGATTAATTAAAGGTTTTGTAACAATCGGCGGCACTAATACAGTCGTAGCCGGTGTTTTTATTTTTGCAATTTCGTCAGCCCTTATGAACACCGGTGTTGCCACAGGGTTTGTGACAACCTTCGGTGTCATAACCTGGTTAATTTTTATTTTAGAGATAGTGGTTGACATATAAAAAATTTATGGACAATGATTTCAGACTATAAACAGGCATAGGTTTAACGTGAACAGGCATAGATTGGCCATGATGCTTACTGGCATAAGGGTTCGGTTAAGTTTTATAGAGTAAAACTTGCGGGTCGGGAACAAAATAGCCATGCACGATCAAAAAACTTTGAAAGTCGCATGATTCACTTATTTTGAAAATCGCATAAGCAGATATTGTCAGCCTGGATAATTTTGAAAGGCGGATTGAAAAAGGCTATGGATAAACTGCTAATCAGGAGAATTGGGCGGATAGCTAACTTAATGAAGATAGTCGGAAAAAGTTTCAATTACTGACCCGGAAAGGCATGAACTTTACTGAATTTTTCATAAGCCAAATGCAGCTTTTTGTCATAATTATTCTTCCAGTACAGTGGCCCATTGTAAGATCTTGCAAACGATTTCCAATCACGCGATCTCAGTTCATCGTCAAGAAAGGTGTTCTTAATGTAGCTGATGAACGTGCTCAGATGCTCATCTTCACCTGACTTCAATCGCGTAATAAACGCTTCTACCGAATCACAATCACATTTTCTATAATTAAAGCCCATGATTTGAAATTTTCCCCAGCTTGAAGATAAGAGCGCGGCTTCCCTGTCAATAGCGGCCGCCCGGTTCATTCTGTCGTGTTGCTTGCTTACAGGCCCATATTTTCCTGGTTTCCAGATAGGGTACAGTATGTCTTCATTTCCCTTCTGATGCAATTCTGGTTTGATTCCTTTCTGTCTTAACTGTTTCCAGAAAATGTGAGGTTCAAATAAAATTTTTACTTTACCATCGGCTAAAAATCCTTCACCATTACTTTCTACCTCAGCAACAGCTTTTATTACTGCGGGCTCAACTGCCAGGGTGAAAGCGCTTTTCTCAAACTGATTCGCTGTAATCATAGTTTATAGTTTAAACTGGACATTAAAAAGGGTCAAAAGGAAAATCATATTCAGAGCAAGCAAATGGAAATTTTTATGAATGATAGCTTTTGGCGGTATGATAAAATAGTATCTGAACGGGCGCATTAAAGCCCGACCTTATTTGAAGAGCCGATTATTTGCGGCGTACTCCATGAGTCCCCCCAAAAGTTTCGATTCTTGCAATGCCGGAACTGCGGGCAAGAAACATAACTTTATTTGGTGATCCTGCATAGGAATACACCTACCTGTTAAGGGTTGAAAATTTTCTCTTAGTAAACGCAATTAGCAAGTGCGGATCAGCTACAAAAAATCAGAGATCTCATAAGGAGAAAAAACCAGAAATACTGTCAGAAAAATGGGTTAGAGTAGTAGTATTTAATTTGGGAAGGGGTTTTATTTCCGGCTCCAAGGTAAATAGTTTTGTTTTACATTGAAAAATATTTTTTTTGACTTTTTTTTGTTGTCTTTCAGCGAGGCGATTGACCTTATTAACATCCTTGTATAATGGTGCGATGGATTGGACGTAAAGTTTGTACAGGGAGGTAACAAGAAAAATGTTTTTTTAAATATCCCAGCCCCATTTTATATCTATCCTCCCAATTATTCCGGGATACTTTTTTATAAGATCTTTTTTGAAGATCTCGCATTTTGTTGCGAATCGTTCAAGCTCCTGGTATTCCAGTAAATTCCAGTCTTCGTCATTAACCTGTGTTGCCTGATTTCCCCTGCGCTTGCTTATTGATTCATTGAGCGTTGACAACACCGTTGGTATATCGGCCAGGACAAGGTTGCCTTCTTCATCATGTCTGAAATGAACATTGAAATCGCGTGAGCGTCTGAAAACTTTTGCGTTATTGTATTTTAATATTCCACTCTCCTTGAGATTGCGGATGTAATCATGATCTGCCATGTGCATTTTTGAAGGAATCAAAACTTCAAATTTCAGTTTGTCGCGTAGTGTCAGGGGAACCGTCTCAAATTCAGAAAGGTGATTACCGTTTTGCACTTTCACGTCCAGCTCATATCCCGATCCTATTTCATTTCGTAAAAAGACTTTTGGTAGAACGATGCTAAGGAAATTTTTCAAATAATTTTTCGACAGTCCGACGGCCGTTGGTATCTCTGCAACAGGCGACATATAAAATGAAGTCACCGGATTTGGGAACCAATCCAGCACATTTATTTTCCTTATAAGATTGACAATGTTCGGCTTTAGTATGGCGATAGCCTCCCCGGCCTTATTTGTATCAATCAATGAATAACGGAAAGCTGCTACATCGAAAGGTGTTTTGGTGCCCTCGTTATCAATACTTGTATCCTTCAACACTATATATGGTTTTCCAAAAGAATGGTACACGCCGAGTTCGTACATCACATTTGGATTGTTATTCGATATGTCTGCTACCAGGAAATCTGCCTGTTCCAGGTTTAATAATATCTGGTGCATGATGGTGCCTATCTCCCCTTCTTCGGGAGTAATCACTTTAAAACCTTCGGGGGATACAATAGGCAATATTATTTCATTTGCCAGTCGTCGCAAACGATCGATATCGCGCATAGGACCGATGACAAAACAACGTTTTATAATTTCTTTTGGATTCATAGCTGGAGTTATTTAGTAGAAGTTACGTAAGTCTGAATTCTAATGCCCTAATCTGATTCAGGGATTTGTAGCAAGCGTTACCGGTTCTGGTCTTAAGAAAAATGGATTGATTCACGGGTTCTGAATAAAATTTATTATTTTACTATAGAATAACGCCATTAACACCGCTCCCCTCCGAAAACTTCCCTCTCTGATTTTCAGCATTTGTACAAAATGAAGATTTAAGAATTCCGCAAATTATTTCACCTTAAAACATTTAACGACCATGGGAGTACCTAATATGTTTAATGATATTATACAAAAACATTTAAATGTCTTTGCCGCCTGGGTGCCAATTGTTAACCAGTTTAACCTTGGCGATTACGGAATCTTCGCTGACGGCGTGTTCTCAAAACTTGGGAATATCACTGATGATTTTAAAGTGACTTTCAAAGAAGGTGTTGGTTCTGAAGCTGATATTGATTTTACATCTGAAGGGGCAACAGTTGTTAAGCTGGGTGGAAATGCTACGGTAGATGTTGCAGCTGCCGGACAGGTAAAAGCTGGTATCCAGATTACGTTTTCAAAGGAAAAATCATTCCTGGTAAAGTCGCCAAAGATCACCGTAAAAACTATTGAAAACGTGAATGCCTTGTCCAAGTTGTTAAAAGCTACCGGAGCCTGGGATGGTCAATGGAAGGTGGTACACCAGGTATACAATGCCATTGATGCCATCATCGTATCCACTATCGAAAAAGGGACCAAGCTCGATTTTACCGGCGAAGCATCACTGATAGGAGATATGAAACTTGGAGGTGTAGGTGTCAATGTCGACACAAATAAAGCGCTTGGCCTGAAGATTAATGGCAAAAACGGCGTGATTGGTCTTGGTTTGTTCCGTATCAAGTCGAAGATATTTGGTGGATCGAAAGTGCTGATCATGGGTGACGGTGATCGTGGTGACGATGATATGCCAATCTTTTTAGATCCACAGGAAGTTCCGGGAGATGACGTTTGAAGAGAATTATGAATTATGAGTTATGAGGGTGGGTGGATAAATAGATCCGGTTTAGACAAAGTCGTATCAATTCTTTACAAATGAATTCTTTGATAGTTGGAATTGCCCGGACCGGTACTGCTAATGGTTTTCTTCTTAACCCCGAAACCCGATACATTTCAATGTGCGGGTCCAAGCCGGAGATCACTTTTTCGATCGATTGCAGGCAGGACGAATTTGTCAGTTTCATAGAAGATCTGCGTTATAATGACAATGATCCTTCAATTACTTCGAAAGCCATCAGGTATTTTCAGAAGCTGGCAACCGATATTTTCTTAAGTCTGGAATATGTTGAAACCGGGACAGAGAGTTTAGAGCCGCTGCATTTAAGACTTGTCACAACTCCATTGGAATTGGCGCAGATACCGTTTGAATTTGCTTTGGCTTCAGATAAGAATTTGGATGGAAAGCCGATGCGGCTACTCTTAAATCCAAACCGGAAAATAATACTAACCCGTGAAGTCCGCCAGGAATCAGTGTCTGTATATGCATGGCCAGAGATCCCGCGTATACTATTTGTATGGGCACAACCGGGGGAAGAACTCCGCGTTCCACACGATGAACACCGACGGGTACTTACAGACATAGTTTCTCCATTGGTAAGGCCACGGAAAGACAGTGCTTTTCCTTTACCTGATACATCTCAAATTCTGACTGAATTACCGGACGCCTCGCTTGAAAAAATAACAGCCGCAATCAAAAAAGCAAATGATGAAGGGCGACCCTATACACATATTCATGTTTTAGCTCATGGAGGCAAACGTTCGCTGCGGGGAGGCTCGGAAGAATTCACGTTGATCCTGTGTCAACACGGTTCTCATGAAGAAAAAGAGAAGGTGACGGGTAAATCATTAGCTGAAGCGATTGTTATCGGCCAACCAGCGGAAAAACCGGCTATCATTTCATTGGCGGTTTGTGATAGTGGCAACGTGGGAAACACAGTTTTCTCTGCCGGAAGCCTGGTTTATCATTTGCACAACTGTGGAATACCCTGTGTTTTTGCATCACAATTTCCGCTTACACAAAACGGCTCTGTAATACTGTTAGAAACATTATTCAAATACCTGGTTGAAGCTACGGACCCGCGGCTGGCATTGTATGAAGCCAGGATTATTTTAAGCCAGGAGCAGAGCCATGACTGGGCCAGCCTTATTGCATATACCAGGTTTCCCGAAAATATTGACGAACAGCTGGAAGCGTCAAGTCTTCACTTGATGTTTAATTCGATGCGGGTCACGAATGCATGGGTTGATCATGTTTTTAAATTCTGGGATCAACTAAATGATGAAGAAAGAACGCGTGCTCTGCAGCGACTTGAAGAAAGGCTTTCAGAATCCATTAAACAACTCTCCCGCCATCTGAATCCTGGAGACAACGGTACGAGTCGTTTATTAACGGAGGCCCTGAAGGCAGAGCATCTGGGTTTACTCGCCAGTGCTTATAAAAGACAGGCGGAGTTTTTTTTTAAGTTGAGTCGGTTAGATGCTGAAAGGGCTCATGACTTAATCCGGGACTCAAAGTTTGCTCTTAACAAAGCAAAAGAATATTACTATGGTGGCTTTGAGGCAAATCCTACCAGTCATTGGACGGCTATGCAGTATTTAAGTATGAAGGCAATTACAGAAGGAACCTTATTGGATGAGGTTGAAATCTGGTTTGTGACTAAACGAATGGCGCAAAGAGATGAAAAGAATGCAAAATCGGATCTTCAAAGGTCATGGGCATGGGGAACCTTAGCCGAGATACATCTTCTTAAACCTTTACTTAGCGGTAAGCCAATTACCGATGAAGATCTGCTTGCTGCCATAGTAATTGCCAAAGAGTATCTTACTAAGACAGCGGGAACCGGCGACGAATGCCTGGCTGCGCGGGAATCGACGCTTCGCCAGTTTGAAAGATACATTAACTGGTGGCCGGCGATGTATAAAGATAGTTACCCGCCTGTATTAAAAGATATTGCAACAGAAGTAATCCCTTTGCTTAAATCCAGCTAGTTGCCGGCGTTCACAATACGAGTTGCAGAATAAATTAACATTGTAACTAATTCTGAGAAAATCTATTTATGATGGAACAATTTTCCGCACCGCTAAAAGTGTTTATATCGTACTCTCATAGCAATACAAAAGAAAAAGACGAGATTATAAGAACCTTAATGCAGTCAAGTACGCGGTACGAAATATTATCGGATCATTTGCTGACACCCTCCGATAACTGGCGCGAAGTGCTAATAAGGTTGAGAAATGAAGCGGACGTTTTTCTATTGTTGATATCCCAGTATTATTTAACATCCAGGACGATTGATTCTTTTGAGATGCCGCAAATTATTGAGAGGGTTGAGACCGGGAAAGCTTACCTGATTCCTGTTATTCTGGATAATTGCGAATGGCTCAATGAGCCGTTTGCAAAATGGCAGGCAGTTCCTGCTTTTGGCAGGCCAATATCGCAATTTCAAAACAGGGAAGAAGCATACTCTCAGGTTGCAGAAGCGTTGGATCCTCTTTATTATCTGGTTAGAAATACTAAAGCGCTCGGGATAATAAAAAAATGTCGCCAGGAAAGAAGTACAACGTTAGACCTCTCGGATTGTAAATTATATAGCATTCCCAGGGATATTGCTGACATGAATTGGGTTACAATTCTTGACCTGCAGAAAAATTCCATAAGAAAAATAGATGGCCTTGATAAGCTTGTCAGACTTGAAAATCTTGATTTATCAGACAACGAGATCACAACGATAGAAAACCTGGATAAATTAGTAAACTTAACATACCTGGACCTCGAAAGAAACCGATTGTCTGAAATTAAAGGATTGGAAAACTGTTTAAAGCTTGAGTTGCTTGGGCTTTCCACAAATAATATTGAATTGTTGTCCGGGATCTCGCATTTAAATAATCTAAAAACCTTATACGCCGCCCGTAACAGGATAATCGACGTTTCAATCCTTGCAGGGTTAAAAAATCTTTACCGGATTGTATTAACTGACAACAGGATCTCGTCTATACGGTCTTTATTGCCAAGATTACAAGGAGGACTTCCTATACACTTGAAATTCGCGCTAAGCAAAGATGAGGCCGGAATCTTTGTGAGGGGAAATCCAATTTCTGACCCTCCATTAGAAGTAATTGCGCTGGGAACTCCTGCCATAGTCGATCATTTCAGCAAGGGAAAAGAACATGGCGAGAAAAAGCTGGAAGTCCTTAAGTTGATACTGATGGGGAATAGTGGCGTGGGAAAGACGAATTTTAGCCAGTTTTTGAGGGATAAGGAAGTAAACCAGAATCATGTATCCACAGACACACTTGAGATTCAAAGTTGGAGGGCGCCTTTCCTAAAGTCAGAAAGTGGAGAGCTTATGTTGGTCAACATTTTTGATTTCGGTGGGCAGGATTACTATCATGATCTCCATCGCCTCTATTATTCACACGATACCGCCTATGTTCTATTATGGGATACCGCTACTAATTTTTATGCTGAAAGAAAAGAGAAACTTGCTGACAAAACTGAATTGATTTATGAAGATTTTCCCATTGAATACTGGTTGGAATCTATCAAATATATCCTTTATGGAAAGGAAGCGCATGTCTTCAATGGTGTGAAAGAGCCTAATGACCTCACAAATAAGGCTGTCTTAAAAAGTACCAGCCCATCTGACCCAAAGATTGTGGCTGAAGAATCAGTTGTAAAAGCGGATCTGTCTACTACGGCCCCGGTATTGGTGCTTCAGAATAAAATCGACCAGGGCGAAGGGTTGCTTAACCAGGTATTGCTTCGTGAGAAATATTCCAACATCACTACATTCTACAACGTATCACTGAGTAAGAAGAGCCGGGTAAGCAGTATCAATGAAGTACTCGATGCCTGCCTGGGAAAGCTAAACCTGGCCGGAAGGAAACTTGTTACTTACCAGCATGAAATCATCGAAAGATATCTCCAGGGCCAAATACCTTTCGAAGTACTGACACTTAGCGAATTCAAGGATAAGTGCGAGTCACTCATTCCCAAGTACAAGGGGACCCTGGATATACCGGATGCTAAAACAATTGCAAGTGTATTAACCAATCTTGGAGCTTTGTATTTTGATCATTCTGCTTCGGATAAAAATGGTGATGAAGGTATAGTGTTCACAAGTATTAGCGAACTCAATGACCTGATTAAGAAACTAATGAATGAAGCGAAGCAAGGTGGTAGTAAAGGGGTTTTTTTAGCGAATCAGATAAAAGAATTTAAATACATTGATCACATACTTCCGTTGCTTATAAAAAATAGTTCTGTAATTCCTTTGGATGATGAAACTTACCTCGTGCCGCAGTTTCTTCCTGTTGTGGCAGATCCACATGTCGCTAATTTCGCGAGGGCATTTGTGCATTGCCAGATCCGGTATGTATATACCGCATATTTTCATAAACTGCTGGTGATGTCACTATTCGCAAAATTTGTCAGTAAAAAAACTGGCGAAGTCGAAGCTGACAACGCGATAAAGTCTATTTACTACTGGCGAAACGGCCTCATATTATCAAAGGAAACAGGCGGCCGCCCACAAATGGTATTCATAAACTTCCTGAAAGAACCATCTGCCTGCAGGATTGAAATCCGCACCTTATATCCATTTGGAAGAACGGGCCTGGAACGGGAGATAGAAAAAGAAATGGACGAATTAAATCAGGGCTGGAGCTTTACAAAGGAAGTTTCAATAAACAGTGAAGATTACTTTGAGGTTAGTTCAATGATTAAACAGGTTAAGGGCAAAAATTTTATTTTCCAGGGGAGTAAACAGATATTTACGGTTAATGATTTTAAGCACCTGGTTAATTTTGAAAAGGTACCCAAGAAATTATTTATTTCTTACTCTTCAAAAAATTCTGAATTTGTTAAACGTTTCTGGACTCATCTTGATGTATTGCGAACCGCGGGATACATTGAGCCCTGGTATGACCGGAAAATAGAAGCCGGTGCTAAATGGGATGATAGTATTCAGAAGGAAATGCTTAGCTCGGATCTTGTAATATTTTTATTGAGTCCGGATTTTCTTGCCACGCCTTATATCATGAATGAGGAGGTAAAAAATGCAATGAACATGGAGATGGGCAAACAATGCGAGCTGTTTTTTATTCAATTACTTCATTGCAGCTGGGGCGAAACCGATCTGAAAAAATACCAGATGATGTTTGACCCGAACCATACTGACAAAAGAGAATTTTTTATTGGAACCCCCGGCAATGATGAGGCGTGGAAGACTATCATCAATGTTTTAACGGCCAAGGTGCAGGCTTAAAATCGTTCTGGTGTGAAAAGCAATCAATTTGATCTAAAATATTTAACTTTAGTATAATACTAGCCATTCTATACTCGTCTGCACTCGTCTTTCCGGCCTCTTGTAAACCTCTGATAATAGCCAACAGTAATCCCAAAATGTCCCATCTGTTTATTAGCGTTTACTGATTAGAAAATTATTGTTATGCCTAAACCGGAAATATTCTTTTCGTATGCCTGGGCGGATAACACTGAAGAAGGTTATGACCGTGAGAAGATCGTCAACGAGCTATACGAATCGCTACGGCGTGACAGATATACTGTTGTTCGGGATAAATATGATGTAGGATACAGGGGCAATATCAAAGCTTTTATGGAACGATTAGGCTCAGCCGCAATCATCATAGTTGTAATCAGCGATAAATACCTGAAGTCCCATAACTGCATGTTTGAGTTACTTACTATTTACAGGCGTTCCAATTCTGATGCTGATGAGATGAAGAAGAAAATATTTCCACTGTTCCTGGATGACGTAAAAATATTTGATGGCTTACAAATATCAAATCATACAACTTTTTGGGAAAACAAGCACCGGGAGCTCGAAGAGGAAATCAGGAAAGGTGGATCGAACCGCGCAGAAATATCAGGAGATCTTTCAACCTACCGGGAAATTGCTTCCAATACAGCCAGGTTGATGGGGATACTTGCAGATATGAATGCGAGCGACCTCGCGAAAATCCTTGCTAATGATTTTTCTGAATTAAAAAAATCCATTGATATTCATTTCGATGAATTGAGACGCCGTAGACCTTTGCCTGTTTTTAATGAAATACTCACACGAAGTCTAATGGTGGGAATGGCAGAATACAATGAAGAAGCATCGGCTTTTTTAAAAGATGCGTCCGGCAACTACGACAATTGGGAAAGGGATACTGACACCAGCAACCTCGCGAAAAACCTTATTTCTTCTGCATTTCCAGGTACACTCGGAACACAGTTCAGCAGGCTATGGGCAATAGGTAAAACTAAAACAGACGATATTGATAACAAACATGCAACCTACCTGGAAAACTGTTTTCATCTTACAAAAATGACTCTGCAGTTATTGTCCTTTGCATTTATTTCAAGACTATGGGATTATGAGATCAACAAATTATTTATCATACCAAAAAAAGAGCTTGAGATTATCAGAAAGTTTTTTGAACGTACTATTGCGCCAGGCTTTGACCGATACCTTATTTTGTTGCAGGCATTGGTCTCCATCTTTGAGGCTTTTCCGCAGGAAGCTCCATTCACTGAATTCGCTGATCTGCACGAAGCTACTAATCCTGACAGCAATTTTGTAAAAGCAATCGAAAATCTGCAAGCCATAAAGAAAGAGATGGAAGTTATTGAAATATCTTTTGAGACTTGCCTTGAGGCAGAAAAAGAATTATCGTCATTTTTCTCTTCACTTGCATTCCTGACAGGATATAAAATGGTTTCCATTAAGGATATCAGTTATTATGCTTTGAGAAATACCATACCCCACTACCTCCACAACTATACGGAGTTGGGTCTCGACAGGAAGCAAAGATCAAATATCGAAAGAATACATTACCTCGATATACCCGGCAACATTGATGCGATTTTTCTATTCAAATTGGATTACTGGAAAGGAACAAACCTTTTTCCTTTTATGCTAAATATGAATGCATTAAATCTTGAGGGAAGCGCTAAACTCTACTTTTATTCGAACATTAGTTTCGATGGCCAGAGCCTTGACTATTATTCATGGGAAGACAATAGCATAGAAAATATTTCAGCTACAGGGATGGACATAGCCGGCGGCCCCAGTCAGCTGATCTCAGATCGCGAAGGCATAAAAAACCTGAAACGAAATATCGTATTGTGGCAATTTGCCGAAGCAAAAAAAATTATAATTGAGAACGCAACAGGAACGCTATCGAACAGCGCATAGCCGGCACAGCAAGCTTAAGATAAATATTATATGATTTATCCTTTTAAATTATTGGATGCATACCTGGAAAAAGACAAGGAGATTTTTTTCGGCCGCCAGGAAGAAATTGATCTACTTTATGAAATGGTTTTCCAGACAAATGTGTTACTCGTATATGGTGCTTCCGGAACAGGTAAAACCAGTTTAATCCAGTGTGGGCTGGCAGGAAAGTTTCAGACGCATGACTGGCTGGCATTGAACATCCGTCGGGGCACCAATATTAATCAATCTTTTGACCGGGCGATCGCAGAAGCCGCCGGCAACAATGAACATTCAACGGATCATATCACTACTACTGAGGAAGTCGCCGACGATTTCAACCCACTTGAAAACTCTTTCAGAGCAATTTATCTTAACAATTTCCGTCCTATATATCTCATCTTCGACCAGTTGGAGGAAATTTATATTCTTGGAGATAAAGAGGAACAGGATCTTTTTATAAAAACTGTAAAAAATATCCTCACGGTTGAACAACCTGTAAAAATCATTTTCAGTATACGGGAAGAATACCTGGCTTTTTTGTACGAGTTCGAAAAATCAGTACCACAATTACTGCGCAAAAAGCTTCGGATCGAAAAGATGAACCTCGATAAAGTGAGGCAGGTTATCACTGGCATAGCAGGGAGTAGAAAGACCAATATAATTCTGAAAGAGCCGGATATAGAATTGTTTGTCGATAATTTATTCAAAAAGGTCAGGGGCCGTGAGCAAACGCTGACCATCCAATTGCCCTACCTGCAGGTTTATCTTGATAAGCTTTACCTGCATATTACAAACGATGAAACCCGGAAAGCAAAAGCCATGTTTTCCCCTGAGGCATTACTGGCGTTTGGTGGGATTGATGATGTCTTGAAAGATTTTCTTGAAGACCAGGTTCAGGTAGTGACAAAAATATTGGTGGACAAACGAATACAGGTCACCAGGGAAAACATCTGGTCAATACTTTGGCCTTTTGTTACAATGGAAGGCACAAAGGCTCCGGCGTCTTTGGCTTCAATCCAACATCGCCTAAATGGCGAAGTACCTGAAAAGACCGTGGAGGAGGCTATCAATGCCCTGGTGAGCAGGCGTGTTTTGAGATATCTTGAGAACGACAATTTGTTTGAGATAGCACATGACAGCCTCGGAAATGAAATTGCAAAAAACCGGTCGCCTGAACAATCAAAAATCCTGGAAGCAGAAAGAATAATAAAAAGCAGGTTTTCGCCTGATCCGACAAGACAGGATTTTCTTAATGCATGGCAGTTGGAATATATTAAACCCATCCGCCGTAAGCTTAAGATCACGGAGGAGCAAAATCGGTTTGTCGATCTGAGTATCAAAAGGGAGAGGAGAAGAAATCTGTCTCAAAATGCAATCATTATTACAACTATAGTGGGACTAATTCTTGTCTCTATTATCATGAATAATGCAAAGAACAGGGCCCAGGATGCAAGAAAACAAGCTGAAGATGCCACGATAGTTGCAGACAAAGCAAAAGAGGATGCCATCAGGAGTCAACAACAGGCGGACAGTGCACTGGCAAAACAAATCATTGCTTCCGAAAATGAAATGCTTGCCAGGAAACGTGCTGATGCTGCCAGCCTGGAAGCTACAAGATATGCTTCAAGCCTGGCAATAAGCCAGCACGCTGCAAATTTAAGTGCGCAACAGGCAAGGCAAGATCGGGATAAAGCAAGGGAGTCTGCAGAAATTGCTGATTCAAGCAGGCGGGTAGCTTATCAGCAGAAACACCTCGCAGACAGCTTAAGGACTGCTGAGAATAATAAAAAAAATATCACCCAGTCAATACAATTTGCACTCGAATCAATCCTGTCCGAAAAACCTTACGAAAAAATCAGTCTCGCAACGCAATCTTACGATCTGAACGCGGAACATAATCACAACGCCTGGGTTCCCCAGATTACAGAGGCGTTGGCCAAAGCTGTTCCCGATACTTCCATGCAGGAGGTGCTTTCGCTTCCCAATTCCGTTCTTGATATCATTCCTGTAGCCGGATCAACACTTTTGATAATAACCGATGCCGGAGAAATCAGAAGTTTCGATTTATTAAAAAAAGATTCGAGCAAATTACTTTGGAGCGATAAGAGATTTCATTATGTCAACAATTCGGGATACTTCGACAGGCAGAAGAGTCAGTTAGTCATAAAGGATATGGACAATATGGTTTATGTTTTCAGTATTCATAATTCAGCTGCTGAACTAAGGGAAAAATATTTGGCAGGCAATGAAAAATCTTCTTTGATCTCCAGGGAAACCCTTGTATTATTTTCCAGGGAATTAAGAACGCAGGCAAAAGAGGGCAACAATCTGATCTTCAATTTTGATGAAAACTTTGGATCCACATTTGAATTGAGCGCTGACAAAAATATTGTTGTCGCTGGTACAACTAATGGATGGCTGTATTTATCTGAATATCCAATTAAATCAGGTCAACATTTTAAAGGTTTATTTCAATTGCCAAATTCCCGTGTCAATGATATTGCAATCGATAAACAAGGATTGTTTTTTGCCACGGCCGGCGCTGATTCCAGGCTTCGGCTGACTACAACAAAATTAGTTGAAAGTGCCCCTCTGGAATATAGATTTAATTCATGGGTAAATGCGATATCATTTGTTGCACCTATGAAACTGCTGATAGGGACTGCAGAAGGAAAACTTTACATACTAAATTTCAACCAGGATGAACTTGCTGCTAGTTGTCGTAAAAAAAATATCTATGGGAATCGGGGAATGAAATAATCGCGGATTGCTTAAATGCCAACAATTAAGATGCCTAGATTAACACTCATATTGCTACTATCATTGTTAACACCGGCTGTCAAAGGGCAGGAGTGCGCTGAATTATTGTCACAGGCGGAGCAGGATTATCGCAACGGCTTACTTGAAGTCATCGTACCGAAGATTTGTAAATGCTTTGGCATTTACCGTGACGACAAAAAAGGAGAAATTAAACCTGTTGGCTATAAGGTTATGATGAGAGAAATGAAAAATGCCGATTCAATGTATCCTCAACAGCTGGGTCCACTGCTGGGTTATTGGGTTAATTTCGTTAATACAAAATCAGCATTCAAACAAAAAAGGAACAAATTCTTTAAGCCGAGTGAAAGAAACCGTGCCTTTGTGCTGCTTGGAAAATTGTATGATCAACTAGGGGCCATAAGGCTTTCTGAATATTTTGCACTAAGAGCGATATTGATTGAACCTGATGTGGAACTGGCTAATGACAGCCTGGGTTTTAACAGAACTTATTCTGAAGAATTAGACAGGGTGCGGCAATGGTCTGTAGGGCCATACCTGGGCTGGTTATATGTCGTGCCGGCTGCAATACAAAATAATGGTGGTTATGATTTAAATTTCAGATATCAATCGACAGCGAAAATTGTACTGGGCGCTCAGTTCAAATACTTTTTTAAGCCAACAATTGCAATTAATGCCGGTTACCTGATAAATAGCGCAACTATCGTATATACAGAGAAGAGAACTTCATCTCAAAATGATTTTGATTTTTATCACGAAGAGAAGCAGGATTGGGTCAGGATCCCGGCGTTGTTTCAGATTAGTAGCGTCAATAAGTTGGGCCTATTTAAAAATGAAAATGGTAAACCGATTGGAAAACTTTTTTTCGGTGGCGGTTTCGCTGTCGATTACCTTTCCAGGTCGTATGCAACTATCGTCGATGTTAACGGGAATCACGTATTCTATGCTAAGAATGTCACGGACTATCGAAACCGGGTAAATCTTGAATTAATTTTACAGGTGTTTGCACAATTTGGCGTAGGCCGCAATTACGTAAATATAGGATTTACAGGTTCTTATTTATTGCGCGATATTGTGAAGCAGGATATGGTAACCAGCAATGAAAATCCCCTTTATGCGACCTACGGTATAAAAGAGAATAACTATAAATTGATGACTGGTTGCTGGACTGTTACCTATGATTTTATGTTTAACAGGTTAAGAAAGAAAAAGCCGCAACCAACAACGATTCATTAGTTAAACAGGAAAGCTTTCATTTTTTCGGTGAACAATTTCCAGTTGGCTTCGCCCATAGTTTCCTTGTTTATGATGAGATGATGATAGCCTCCCTGACGATTTTTCATCTCACTATCAAGGCGTAACAGTTCATAGTGACCATCAGCGAACTTGTCAAGAAAATTGACTAGTTTTTTAGTGCTGATCAGTTCATCCATAGTGTCAACTACGGCCAGGGTAGGAATAATTAGCCTGGCTTTTGCCTGTGTGATGTTTGAGACAATCCTGAACATTGTCTTGTATGCGTTTATAGATAAACTTTTGTTGGCCCTGTATTTTGCAGGAGTAAAACTCGGGAGGTATAAAGAATTCCACCAGAAGAACAGTTTTAAAAGGCTTGCCGTGTTTCGAACAGCGATAGCTGGGGCTAACAATACCTGTTTGCTTATGGCAACATCATTACCTGCTGAAAGAACCAGGTCTACTCCGAGCAAACCGCCCAGGGAATAACCTAAAAAGAACAAAGGGATGTTATGTTGTCCGGCTGCTTCTTTTGCAGCTTCATACCCATTTATCATTTCCTTCTGCCAGACTTTTACGGTGATGCCGGCAGTGTCAGAAGGATTTTCGTAGTGGCCTGAAAACCTGGGAAGGAAGCAATCACAACCGTGGGTATTAAACCATCCTATTAACGAAAGCATTGCGGTAGGCTTCACATTGAGCCCATGAGCTACGATGACTATCCCTCGCTTCTTTTGAGTGGTTGGATAAAATTCTGTGTTTGATTGGATAAGTGACGATTGCAAAGTAAATCTACTTACGATACTATGAAAATAAACAATATCTATCAAAGGAAATCCTGACCTTTTTCGCAAGTAGCTACGTAGAAGTGACACCAGAGGCGAAGCAGGCCGTCGTTGACGTTAAATTACAGGGATGTCCATAACAACTCGAAAAATAAGAAAAACAGGACCATAACTATCCCCATCACAACAAATGATTTCTTTAGTGAACGTCTCCCAACAGTAAAGCCGGCAATTGCAAATGATAGTGCAGGGAGCCAAAAGTGCAATTTTGGTAAGACCGACACAGTTCTGCTATACCATGATCTTGCATACGAAGGATATAACCTTGTCGTGATGCGAAATCCGGAAAATTCCTTTGAAGAAGTGTGGATGCCTGTCTCTGGAAGTTCACTTTTTGTTGATGGTAAGATCCAGGTGGTCATAATCCCCGCCCCGGTTTCTGGAGTAACAGTAGAGCTTGACCTATCAGGTAAAAAATAATTGACATTTTGATCATAGGCCGGTGGAACAATTCATATTGTTTCTAGTTCCCTCCATTTACCTAAATTTAAAGTAAATAAAGCCATAAACAGTTTTGCTAACAAAATCGCAATTGTCAGCAACGAACATCTCCACAATGCATAAGCTGCCCCTGATGTTAATTGCTTTCCTGGTATTAGGTGCAACCCGCGCACATGCACAAAAGCTGTTTGGCTATGTGGTTGAACAAAATAGCGGCAGTAAACCTGTTCCCGGGGTTATGGTTAAGGCCAGGTTTGCCAACCAGACGGCAACAACAGAAAAAGGAACATTTACGCTTACTTTTCAAAACGCGAAGCCTGGCGATAATGCTGTACTGGTAATTGAAAAGGATGAGTGGGTAATAGTTGAAAAAAGCCGGTTAGAAGTAAATTTGCCTGCGGACCCGTTTAATTATCCCCATACAGTTGTTATTTGCAAAGCAGATGAATGGGCGAAAGCTAACCAGTCTAACTACCAACTGTTAGACAAGATGGTCCGTGAAGCATTGCGGAAGCAAAAATCACAATTGAACAAACAAAGCCAGAATTATCAAAAGACGATCGATTCTTTAGAGGATCAGTTTATAAAAACCCAAAGCCAACTTAGTGAATTGACAGATGCTTTCAGCCGGGTGAACCTCGACGATGTGTCTGAAACTGAAAAAGCTGCCTATGCTTATTTTTCGGAAGGAAAGATCGACGAGGCTGTTTTACTTCGGGGCACATTGCAAAGCGAAAAGAATTTGTTGTTGGCTACACAAAGATTAAAGGATCTGCCGGATAAGCCGGTAGGATCAGATTCATCAATAGTTAGTATACAAAAGCTGATTGCCCTTCACCGGAGAAACCTCAAAGAAGAAATAAACCTGGCAAAGCTGCGACTCGACTGGAAAACTGCTGAGGATAAGCTAAAGTTTCTTTCTGTCAATGACAGTTTTGATCATGAGAACCTGATTCATTATGGTGAGTTTCTTTACAGTCAGAACGAGTTCGATAAAGCCCAGGGTGTTTATGAAAATTGTCTGAAGATTTACCGGGAATTAAAAGAGGGAAATTCCAAAGCATTTGGTTCAAACCTTGCAAATGTATTATATCATTCAGGCGCTATCCTCAAAAATAAATATCAATACCAGGAAGCAGAAGAAAAGTTTAAAGAGGCTTTAGCTCTTTACACGCAGGCGAATAAAGAAGATGGTTTGTTATTTAACCAAAAACTTGGTGAAACGTTGTCTGCGCTGGCAGTATTACATGGAGATAAACAATTGTTTCGACAAGCTGAAGGGGAGTTCATAAAGGCACTGGGTGCGGTGAAGCCATTGGAAAAGATAAACATAAATATATATGAGGAAGCTGTTTCTGACATACAGGTAAAGCTCGCTTTGCTTTATCTGCATTCCGGGATGTATAAACCGGCTGACTCATTATTCAAGACTGCACTCAACATGCTGAAAAAACATGATAGTCTCAATGTTTTGTCGAATCAGATATCTATTGCAGAAATTCAGAATAACCTCGGATCCCTTTATTTAACCCAGAACAAAAATGAGGCTGCTGAAGTTGTACTTCAAAATGCCCTGGCGGTCTGCAAAAAGTATCAGAAAACTTCTCCTGGTATTTATGATCGGTTGCTTGCCGGCGTGCTTGCCAATTTAGGTTCACTGTATACGAAGACAGCTAATCTAGGGACTTATGTGGTTGAAAAACAGGACAGCGCCCTGGCCAGGAATTGTCTTGAAGAATCAAGGGTTACCATGCTGCGGCTTGTAAATACAGCACCTGCTGTTTATTCGCCGTCATTGGCAGGGATTGATGAGCAATTAAGTTTTTTCTTTACCGAGGTAAATGACAGGGACTCAGCTGAACTATTTTATACGGAAGCAGCATTGATTTATGAAAACTATGCCGGGCTGGTACCCCAGATGTTCGATTTGCCTTTTGCCAGGGTGCTGCGAAAGCTTGGCAAAATTTACCAGTGGGGTAACCCGATATCGGCAACCATAGTTTTCAATAAAGCAATCAGTATCTATAAGCGTTATGCTTCAGTCAAACCCCTGGAAATGGAGGAGGAGATTGCTGAGACTATGTATGAGATTGCGATTAACGGGAATAGCTCCAGGCAGGTTTTTTCAAAGGAAGACAATCTGAACAACCAAAAAGAATCACTGGCGAAGTATAAAGAATTGCTGGAGCTGTATAATCGCCTTGATAAGAAAAGCGGGGGTAAGTTTGCTGAGAGTTTGAAAAGTATTTCATCTTCGATAGAACGGATAAATAAAGAGATCGCCAGGGTGCAAGCGCTTGATCCGTCTATATATAGTCCAAAAAGCGATTTAGAAAAAGCTGAATATGAACTGGATGGTCTTCGCTATGATATACAAGCGGCTAATACCGATTATCATAAACTGATACTGCTAAAGTACCTGGTTCAAAGGAAGTTGGAGTTGATCAAATCTGGTAAGTTTACAGATGTGATTTCGCTCGGTCATGACTATAATAATTTATCCTGGTATCTCATTCTAAACCGGAATTTTGCTGAAGCTGAGCTGGCAGCCCGAAAATCTCTTGAACCGGGAGTCAAAAAGCCGGCTGACTATGATAAAGAAATTGAGTATGCGAAAGCTAATCTTGCCATGTCTCTTTTGCTGCAAAATAAATATGATGAAGCAAAGAAGCTATATGGTGCACTGAAAGATAAAACTTATACGGATGGAAGAACTTATGTCAGCATATTTTTAGATGATATCACCGAATTAAAAAACGCAGGCTTTATACATCCCGGCTTTGAGAAGATTAAGTCATTTTTAGTTGAATAAGTCTGTTTAATAGGTCATCACCGAATACAGACAGTTAAAAAAATAGTATTAGACTCACAAGCAACTAATATGAATCAAAACCCGGCCCCGATAGATGTCTTTATCTCTTATAAAAGTGCTGATATTGATATGGCCGAAGAACTGTTTCATTATTTACAATCAAAAGGTCTGGTCGTTTTTTTATCATCCGAATCTCTTCCAAAACTAGGAAACGCTGATTATAGAAAGGCCATTGATCATGCCCTGGATCAGTGCAGGCATATGATTGTTATTGGCTCCAAAGTTGAATACTTATCTTCCTCATGGGTAGAAGCGGAATGGGGCTTTTTTATCAATGAAAAACGTGCGGGCAGGAAGAATGGCAATATCCTGACCGTCGTTACCAATGATATTGAGATCGAAGATCTTCCCGCGAGTCTGCGTTATTTCCAGGTAATATTTTTTGAGAAAGAAAATTTTGATCAGATTGCATCATATGTTGATAGGGATTACCAGGACCCTGCATACAAACCAAAGCGGAAAAGTTTTTTACGGTCCAAATGGTTTTTGCCTGGCATTTCAATTGTGGCGCTGTTGGCGGTGTTATTATATTATCTCAATGAGAGTCGTAAGCCCTTTGATGTTTCTATTTCATTAATGCCTGACCGGCTTTCAAACATAAATCCCAGCTACCCAGCATTTGACGGAGGCGAACTGAGCCTATACATCGGTGGAAAGGTTGAAAGACAAAAAGTAATACCTAATCAGGCAATAAATTATCGGCAACTTCCTGTTTTATACGAAAAGAAAAAAGTTCGTGCAGAACTTAATGCTAAGAATTGGAAGCTTTTGGATGATAGCATAGTGATTGAAAAAGCTGAAACCCAATTTTCGATTATCCCTGACGGGAAGCTGGGATCAGTTTATGGAAATGTGAAAGATGTAAATGGAAATGCTATTGCCGATTGCGTGATAAAGATTGATACGGACACCAGCGTGATAACTAATGCATCGGGAGATTTTACAATTACTTTGCCTTACCGTATGCAAAAAGAACAATATATCCTATTTGTTAATAAAGAAAAATTTCAGTCGCAAAAACTGGATTATTTCGCAGGCTCTGGTAATATAGACATTCGATTGAAGAAATGATTCGGTGAAAATTGATTTATCATTTTTTGCCTGCCACTCTTTTTCTCCATAGGCTAAGTCCGATAATTAACCCTAACAAACTAAAAAATGCTAAAATCCAGGGCAGATAATTTCGATGAACAAGTTCAATAGGGTCGGTATTTCCCATAATAACCATGTTTGCCCAATAATATGGCAGACTTCTTTCCTTGTTCGCAGTTTTGAGATAATCAATCTTTGCCAATCTAAGCGCATCGTCCTTGCGCATACCAGCTGCGATATTTTTATGGAAGAGTATTGAGATTCTATAGACAGGATGTTCGTCTGCACGCCATATTGTTGCCATAACAGAAGGTATGCCCGCAGCTGCAAATCCGCGTGACAAGCTATAAATTCCTTCACCGATTGCATTTTTACCAGAAGAGGTCTGGCAAGCGCTCAGCACAACGAGTTGAGTCCGCACCTGGTCAATATCCTGTAATTCGGAGAGGCGGATTACTGAGTCTTCCATATAGAGAATCGGTTCTTCATCGTTGTTACCAGTACTTGCATGTGAAAAAACGTTTACTATCCGGTAAGATCCCAGGTTTGATAAAAAGTTCTTTCTGCTTGATTCCTGCCTGATAAACAATTTTGTTGAAGAATAATTGGATGCTGCTTCGTCAAGAAAATCTGCAGATGGGTTAAGCGCTGCAAGATTCAGATATGGTTTGAATGATACCGGCGCAAAGCCCACAAAGTTCTGGCTTGCGCTTACCGGGATGAACTTTGTAATCAGTGAATTAGCCGAATATGCATAGCTGATCGAGTATTCCTCCAATAGTGTTTTGTTTCCCGATGCATCGGAATGCAATGCATCAAATGGGAGCATGAAACCATCCGGACAAATAATCAGATTTCCTTTTGCTATACCAAGAGGAGCAAACATTTTTTTGTAAAACTCATGTGATTGCAGTACCAGGGAATCATAGCGACGGTTCTGAAACGAAGCATCGGCAAATATGCCAAGCAATGCATCAAGCTGCTTTTTATTATAAGCTGATGCGGGTACTTTAATCATTTTGACATCTTCCGCTGTAATGCCCCCGCCCGATATAGATAATATATAACTTGTTGTGTCGCCCAGGAAATAGGATACAAAACCAGTTTTTTTATTTTTCAGGTAAACTTTGAATTGATCATAAGACAAAACATCACCTGAAAATTTATATTTGTAATATTCAGGATATTTTTTCTCTAAGGAAGTGATATGATTATTCAATTGATGCCTGGCTTCTATCAGTCTTGCGCTTACTGAATCATATTCATGATCGTTTGGAGAGAGGGCTCTGAGATGTTCTTCCTCATTCGCAATTGCCTGTCTGAACAATTGCTCACGCACGGTTTCCTCAACTGGCAATAAAGAAGCAGCACCGAGTTCATTTAATTTATCAGCCAGGATAACGGAGCGACTTTTCTCCATGAAATAAAATGCAAGCGGATAATTTTTTGCAAGTAAACATGCCTCCAATGCATTTGTAAAAAAGTTCCGGGTTTTATTTCGCCATAGTAGTTTGCTTTGTTCTGCTGTTTGCTCGCGTCGCATTAGCTGGATAACTGAATCGGTTACAAGGGCTGTTGATAAACATGCCTCCAGGTACTTTTTGTTGTTGGTTTTTTTGTAAAGACCAAGGAGCAATTCTGTTTTGTTATTCAGGAATACATGCACCAATTGTTTATAAGGAACGGCCATCCACCGGGCCACAGGCTGATTTTCAAGTATGTTGCTTGCTTCGAAACCTATAAGCGAAAGCATCTTTAAATAATTTTTCCCGGCAGCGGCATAATCGCCGGCCGGAAAATCTGCAGCGCCCAGGTTCAGGTAACCAAAGGCCAGGTTCCATTTTGAATTTTTCCCATACCGCATAGACTGGATATAGTTTTCCTTGGCACTTTTATAGTCGTGGTAAGTACTGAAATAATAAGCTCCGAAATCGTTGAAGTTATTTGATAGCTCACTGCTGTCGCCTGTTTTTGCCTGGTAATGATTCGAAAGCCGGATCAATCGCTTAAGTTCAGCCTTCGGCTCATCGGATTTCGGTTGATCAGTCTCAGTCGCAAGTGCTTTAACCTTATATGCATTTGCCAGCTCCCTGTAATAGTCATTGAAATCATTTGGATTTGAAAGCACTTCCTTTCTATGCGTCTTTAGTAACGTTTCAATCCAGATCATAGTCCATAAGGCATCTTTCATTGCCCTTTTGTTATCGCCCTGTAGTTTATATGCTTCGGCCCTCTTGTTGTAGAGTTTTGCAGCCTGAAGTGAGTCGCCGGATTCCAGTGCAGTCTTTATCCCCAATAACAACTGATCGATTGAACCCTGGTAGTCCCCGGTCTTAAAAAGCGCAAATGCCTTTAGCTCAAGGGCGCCACGCAGAAAGGAACTAAACTCCGGATAACGTTTCCCGTATTCCAGGGTGCTGTCGCAGAAGCGGACAGCTTCCCTGTTAAGACCGGCCGCCGAGTACAGAACAGCAAGATTTGAAAAACTTTTTGTGGCATATGCAGGGTATGCTGTTTTTATGCCGGAAGTATTAATCCGAACTGCTTCAGCTGTGAATGCAAAAGAATTTTCAGTGGGAATAAAGTGATTGTCCTGGTATTCAAGTATCCCAATTTTGTGCAGGATCTTCGCATAGATTGAATCTTTAAGAAGCTTACAATCCTCAATTCTTCTCTTGAATTCATAAAGGTTCTTTAGCCTTGTTTTCGTGTCTTTATTGTTCCTTTCACTTGTTTCCACCTGTTCGTTTAACTGCGCATGGTGTGGACATTGGCCAGTCACAGGCATGGAAAGCACAAATAACAGGATGAGGCATCCTGTTATTTGCGATAAAATGCGCCTAAAATCACGCGAGCTTTGTTTTACCATTTTGCCGGTTAAGTATTGCGCGCCCAACAGCCACCTTACCTGGTACTTTGCTGAGTAAATTTTTCTTCATGAGAATATCGATGATTTCCTTCTTATTACGTCTGCCGGCAATCAGATCGTAATTCCCGGTAATCATTCCGGTTACTTTAGGAGTGGCAAAGGAGGAGCCGGCAACAAAAGTGCCTGCTGTTCTTGGATTAGAAAATCCATTATTTTGATCTTCGTCAGCCGGGACCCCAATGTCCACCACTTTTTTGGAGAAGTTCTGACTATTGCTGACCTCGGTGATTCCCGGTGTAACTGTCGTTACCGAGATCACGTTCCACAATTCCGGATCTGAAGCAAATGATGCAGGGAAAAAATGCACCTGGTCAAGATTTCTTGGCTCAGCCGGTGTCTGATCCAGTTGCGCCTGTGATGAACTGCTATTCAACTTAAATCGTTTTCTAATTTCTTCCTTCTCCGTCAGATTACCTGCTGCAGCTACCAGGAGAACACCATTGTCGGTTAGAACCTCTTTGATAAACTCCCGAAAAACTTTTACACAATAAGAGTCATTGTCCTTATAATTGAGGGGTGCATAATATCCAAAGCTGGCGTTAATAATTTGGGCACCCATGGATTTAGCATATGCCATCGCACACATTACATCATACAAATCGCTACTGCCTTTGCCATCCTGTACTTTTATCGGGATGATTTTTACCGGGTTACCATCTGTTGTTGCCAGACATTGCTCCACTAACATCCGCGTAACAGTAGTGCCATGTTTGATACCATGATCATCGTCATATTTTTTACTGTCTGAAATAAAGTTCCAGCCTTGTTTTGCATCGGTTATGCAAGGTTGATTATTTGGTTCAATCAGGAACTGATCCAGTTCTGTTTCTTTTGGTCCCATACCCGTGTCAAGTACTGCTACAACCACCGGCTTACGGGTACTTTGTGAAGGTTTAAGCTTAATTTTTTTACCAGCACCTTTTTTTAGATCAGGTAATTTCTTTGGGATCTCGATCGGAAAGTTTGCGCTACGATAAATGCCCAATTCATCGCCAGTAGATCCAGGTTGTGGCGAACCACCAATGCCTTTTACAGCAGCTTCAGTTGTGACAAAAGCATTAACTCCCTGTCCGGATAACAGCATCAGGGAATTATTACAAGTGCCACAAATACTTACAATACTAATGGAGTCCTTCGGCTTGCCGGTCTTAGATATTTCGCCTTCCAGCCAAACAATCCATTGATCAAAGGTTATATCATCTTTGTTGCCCCTGTAGACGATCATTTGAGCCTCTGGTGATTCATCCCTTCGCATTTTCTTCCTTTGTTTCACGTTCGTGTTGATATATTTATACCAATAAGGATCTTTCCCATTTTGAGTGGATGATGGTGGCAGGTTGTTAGTCATTTTAAAAAGTTATGAGGTTATTTAAAAGGGTTTGCTCAAAAATTCAGGGGAATACGGGGACGTTATTAATTATTACTCAATCCAATTTTTCCAGCCAAACCTGCGCTTGCTTTTCGCCTTCCAATTTATCTGAAACCACTTTTTGAAACAGGGTCTTTGCCTGTTGCTCATCGCCTGCTTCATTTCTTTCCATTAGCGTTATCGCTTTTAAAAACAAGCCAGGATTACTTCTTAATCCTTCAAGTTGACTAAGCAATTCAAAATTCTTTAAGGCGTTTTCATAGTCGCCATCCATCAGGTAAGCCTGTCCGAGATATTTCAGAATCTGCTGATCACTGGGGTTCGAAGCGTAGATTGAGCCGAATGTCTTTATCGCTTCCTTGTAATCTTTTTTATTATAAGCGACAATTCCTGTCTGTAACGAATCGCGTGAAGCATCCATCGAACTGGAGATAGTCATCTCGTTTTGAATGTATTCATGAACCAGGTCACGGGCCGAATTGCTGGTCAACTTAGGATAAAGCAGAAAGAAGGTGATAACGCAGGCAGCGGCAGCCAGGCTTAGCCATTTTTTTAAGTCTAATGTTCTGACTTTTGAGCTCTCACCCGGAAATGCTGATTCTCTAACAGGCATTTCTTCACTCAATTGCGCTGTTTCTCTGACCAGTCGTGTTTTCTTAAAAGTGTCGGATTTCCTGCCTTGTTCATTTTCATTCCCAGGACCAGGTTCTTTTGATTTAATCTCGGAATGTACAAGCTTCGACCAATGTTTCTTTTTTTCTTCCAGTAGGTTTTGTCTCAATGCTTCCCTCATCGCTATATAAGTAGCTACCTCCTTCGCAAAAGCTTCGTCTGAGACACAACGTGTTTCAAATTCCTGCCGCTGTACATCGTCTAATACTTTCTGAAAATAATCATCAATATATTCTAAGTTATCATTCATTTAATACTGGAATTCTTCCGGCCTCATTCGTGACTAATGAAATTTTTCATTTTTTCTTTTATCTTCTGCATGCATCTTAACCTGGTGACTTTCGCCACTGATGCGCTATTATATCCTAGTAAGTCTGCAATTTCCTTGTCGCTGTAATCATCCTGGAAAAGCATCAATATCTGTTTGCATTTGTCCCCGATTTCCTGGATGTTTTTCCTGATTGCGGTTATTCTTTGATCCTGGATCAGGTTTTCAATTACCGATCTTACTTTGTCCGGTATTTGATCCAGTAGTTCTGGTTTGGATACGGATTGATTAACCTTATCTTTCACTGTACTGTTCTTTCTGATAAGGTCAATGCATTTGTTGGAATATATTTTATGGAGGTAGGTTTTTATGGATGATTTTTGTGAAAAGATCCTGTTCTTCACATTATGAATTAGAGTGAGAATGGCGTCGCTGTACGCACTGAAGCTATCCTCATAATTCAGATTATAATGATTTATGCCTTCGTTAATGAAATAGACAAATTTGGAATAGAGCTCCTTTTCGACGATTTGCCTTCGCTGCGGGTCATCAACCAGGCCACTTATTATCTCCAAATCGTCCATCTTATCTTTATTCCTAAAATAAACTATTGAATTATCGAATCCAAAAAAATAATAATATTTCCGCTTGAAAGTGTTTTTGAGTGTTTTATTGTCAAAATATCAAACAGTGACAAAGCCCGCACATTAGTCGGACGGGAAAGGAAAAGGGAAACAAAATCATGAATAATTATTTCTGTTTCAAAAATCAAACACAAACCCTCCAAAAAGTTTCCCATTACCTATATTGATCTTCGGCTTTTTCTTCTCGGAAATCATGAAATCATTATCATAGATATAAGCCAGCCTGAAATGTTTCAGCCTGAATGAAATGCTAAAGCTGTGTTGCTTAAACGTATATCCAGCCGATATCAACGCGTAGTTAAAAGGCACTACATTCACACCGAACGAAACATCATATAAGCCCCCATCTCCAAAAACAAGATCGGCACCGATGTTAACCCGTTTTATTTTATAGGTTGCACCAATGCCGACAGCGCGTTGTTGAATTTCATTGATGGTATCCGCGCCTGGCACAAAAGCATCTCCATATAATTTAGTCCCGGCCAGGTTCATAAAATTAATGCCCATTACCAAAGATTCGGAAACCTGGTAATAAGCAGAAAGATCAACATCAACAGTGTTTCTTTTGATGGTGCTATCCGTGGTATAGCTGATAACCGGTTTTGTAACATCTACATAAAGCGTTTCCGGTAAATTCATATTCTGGTGAATCAATTTTAAATTAACACCAACGCTTAGTTTATTAGTGAGGGCGATTGATGGTCCTACGGTTATGCCATACTCCTTTAGTTTCATGGGGAATGAATCCACTAGTCCCGGCGCACTAGGCCTTGAAAAATCCACTTGCCGGAACTCATCCTGGTTTGCAAAGATGAATCCTGCACCAATTGTTATAGCTTTTGACACCTTTGCAAACCCACCGGTTTTTCCATAGTTTCTGAAATTAGTCATCAGGCTGATATTATTGTCTTTACTGCTTTGAACAGCTGCTGCAGGATTGGAAAACATAACATCAGAAAAATCCCTGTCCGGTGAAAAATTGAAACCAGTATTGGCGGATTTATACAGATGTGATCCTAAAAGGAATTCACCATAAGTTATCTTACCGGGAAATATTGTGCTGGCAGGAAACTGCCCGCCTATATTCGATATTAAATTAACTGCTTTGTAAAGGGATGTGAAAACATTTAATAAAGCGGGACTAGCTATGGCAGAGCCTGCAGCAATATTCTTTTTATAGTTTCTTGGTTCATATTTCGCCACTATGTCTTTCATACTATCAAGACTGGTAGGCGTGAATTCGTAAGATGAACAGTTTGCCGGCATCCTCCATCTGTCAATTTTAATATTCGCTCTGTCAACAAATGGACGGTAAACGGATTCCTTACAATCTCCACAACGGGAATAAACTTTCACTTCGATTGTTTGATTTTTCAGATCACGGAACTGCACTTCAGGAAGCTGTAGCTGAAAATATCCAGCCGGATTCGTATGTGTCGGAGTAGAAGTTTTAGAAACATCTGTGCGTACCAGGACATTTTCAAGACCCCTGGTTGAGTTATCGCTTTTATTGATACACCTGATCGTTCCGCTTATAGTTAGCGGCTGTGCGAAGCCCTGGCTACAGAGGGTAATGAATATTAGCAGGTTGAAGCTAAGGAAAATTACAAGTTTAAGGATTGGCTTTGTATTTTTCATGGTTCAAGGTTAAGGTCGATGTGTCAATCGGGCGAAGAGTAATAGTAGAATCCTTTATCACAAATGCTGATAAGTTGATGCCTCTTTCAATATCTTCAAAATCATCATGATTTATATGGAGCACAACTTTATCGCCCAGCTTGTAGTTTGCCATTTCCAGGATGAAATCTCCATTAGTCAGAGAGTGCGTGTAATTTGGTGTGCCATCCACAGAAATCTGCGCCCCGTTAACCGGATGTCCGTCTTTCGATTGGATGTTTCCATAAATCCTGAAAGTGTTTGCAACAGGTAAAAGTGAAAAATTCAGCAAGAAGGCAATAACGGGTATAAGCCATATGCTTGTTTTTTTTGCTTGAGATACTCCCGGGGCAATGATATTTTTATTAATACAGTAATTATTAAAAAGACAAAATAAAACTGCTGCTGAAATGCCAAGAAAAATTGCAAAACGAAGGATTTGAAAATATTCCAGTCCCCAGCCTTTTAAAATAAGCAGGTAAAGAACATAAAAAATCAATGTTATAAAAATACCGATGAAAAGATAGGTATGCCTTATCGACCAGGAACGCCAACCAGCACGGTTTTCTTTGAGCTTCTTACTTTCAGGTAAAACAAGTTTCGATACCGAGTTAAGCAGATTCTGCATTTCATCATTTTCTGCTGTGTTTATCCAGCTATCAGGAAATGCAGCCTCGATATGGCTAAAGGAGGCCGGAATCTTTACCGGCCCCAGGATCACCGGTACCAATTTATGAGATTGTAATGCTTGCTCCGCTTCGCGTTTTACCCAGGGTGATTTTACAGAATTTTTCGACCAGACAACAACTACACATTTGGACTTCTCCAATTCTGCCATCAATACAGATTCGAATGATTCAGCCACAGGAATCTGTCGATCCCACCAGGTGGTCCAACCCTGAGATTCGAAAAATTCGCTTATACGTTTTATCGCAGTCCGATCCATCGAAGAATACGAAATGAATATGTCGGCCATTGTTTTTGATTATTGGCAGCAAACTGTGCCGGTCAAACCAAAACCTAAATCGCAACCAGGGGGCGGATTAGAACGTGGGACGGAGGAAATTACAATGTAAATATGCGGAGTTTGGTATCCTTATTTTGATAGTGAAAATACAATATCTTTTTTTAAGTGTATCGTCATTGGAACATCACCGGAAGGCTGAGCAATATCGAATGCCTCAGTCAGCTTTTTTCGTTTATCCTCAGCTACTGAAATGGCGTTGCTTATATGTAAAGGTCATTTTCTATAGTTGCCTGCTGAATTCTGCGTTAATGCATAATTAGTTTTTGTATCTTCAGATGACCCGAATTTTTCAATCAACCCCTAATCTTTCTGTATGCCTGAATACCAAACCCCCGGAGTGTATATTGACGAGATTCCTAAACTCCCCCCTGTAATCAACTCTGTTGAAACGGCAATCCCGGCTTTCATAGGCTATACGGAAAAGGCAAGTTTGATCGAAAAAGATGACCTGCTTCTTAAGCCTTATTGCATTTCTTCCATGCTTGAATTTGAACGCTATTTTGGATTTGCAGTACCTGAGGCCAGTCTTGAAGTTAATTTTGACCTCGGCAATCCCAGGAGAGTAAATGTTACGGGTAAAGTAAAACGCCAGGCTACTTCAAAATTCCTGATGTATTACTCAATCCAGCTTTTCTACGCCAATGGGGGTGGAGCCTGTTTCATCACCTCAGTTGGAAGTTATTCAGGCACTGCCGGACAAATCATGGCTACTGATCTGAAAAGCGGCCTCGAAGAAGTAGCGAAAATTGATGAAGTAACACTTATCTCATTTCCCGATGGGCTGAATCTTCCAACGGCTTCAGACTACTATAATCTGTACAGGCAAGCCTTGAAACAATGCGGTGAACTGCAGGATCGTTTTGCAGTGATGGATGTCTGGATTGATCCAAACTCAACAATAGATAATATTAGAGTTCTTCGTGATTTTTATTTTGAGAACCACCAGGAATTGAAACATGGTGCAACATATTATCCCCGTGTTTTTACAAGCATTGATTACAATTATTCTGATGAGAGTCTTGTCAGGATTAACGGGATTAGTGGTGCCGGTACGCTGGCGGAATTGAAAAACCTCAATCGTACCTGGTATTTTCTTGCGAAAAATGCTATTACAAATATTGACATGTTGCTGCCGGCATCAAGTGGTGTTATTGGCCAGTATGTTACGGTAGATAATATCAAAGGTGTTTGGAAAGCACCGGCTAATGTTGGGATTAACGCCTGTGTCCGGCCCGAAAAAATCATTACCGATAATGAACAGGCAGCACTAAATACAGACTCCATCTCCGGGATATCTGTCAATGCCGTCCGTTTCTTGCCTGGCCGTGGACCTGCTATCATCTGGGGCGCGAGAACGCTTGCAGGCAATGATAATGAATGGCGCTATGTACCGGTACGTCGCTTTGTAAACATGGTTGGAGAATCTACGCGTAAAGCAACAGAACCGTTTGTTTTCGAAATCAATGATAAGAATACCTGGGTAAAGGTGAAGGCGATGATTGAAAATTATCTCACCATCCTTTGGAGGACAGGTGCATTGATGGGCAATACTCCACGTGAAGCGTTTTTTGTACATGTGGGGATGGGAGAGACTATGACCGCACTTGATATACTGGAGGGCCGAATGATAGTTGAGTTTGGTATGGCTGTAGTACGACCGGCTGAATTTGTTATACTCCGCTTCATGCACAAAATGATAAGCGAATCGTAAAAAAAAAGGCACACCAATTATTGGTATGCCTTGAACGTTTGATGAAAATGTTTTTTGAATTATGTCAATTCTCCTGGCAAACTATTTCGAAGGATAACCCGGATTTTGTTTAAACTTATCCCTGTTCGTTACCTTATCCAGTTCACTTTGGGGAATCGGACGAAGCTCGTGATCGGTATTGATCACTTTCGTATCAGGGTTGTATTTTTTTACACGATCAACAAGGGTATGCGTTCTTTTTAAATCAAACCAGCGCAACAATTCTCCACCTAGTTCACGACCTCTTTCGTCTAAAATAAAATTCATATCCACCTGGCTGGTGGTTACGGGCAGGGCTCCCGGAAACAGCCTGGCTCTTGCTCTTAGTTTATCGATATAGCCAGCCGCCGCACCCTGATCGCCCATCATTAAAGCACTTTCTGCTGCCATCAGGTATATATCACCTAAACGAAGAACGATGACCTCTTTATGCGAAGCCTCATCTTTCGGGACTGTCCTGGAAGGGTCAAGGTACTTTTTCATCGTATGATACCAGCTTCTTGCTGCGCTTATCGGTGTGCCATCAGGCTGATAAATATGATTTAATCCATCAATCGCTATACCTCTTGCCTTGTATTTAGCAGCAGTGGCATCGTCAACATTATAGAGCGGTTTGAATAAAACAGTATCAGTAGGCTGGCCATTCTTAACCGGTACGCCAAATGCATTTTCCTGCTTTAAGGTTTCGTCCCACAATGCAAGCCATACAGTCTGAATCGTTGCATCAGCCCGGGAATCTTCAGCCTGGTTGAACATCGTTAAAAAATACCTGGTCATCATGATATGCCGGTATTCCCTGCCATAGTATATAGAGTGACCATACATACGTGGCACTATTTCCTGCGTGCGTGCAGACTTATTATAATTACTAACCCAATACCTATGTAAGCCATGCCCGCCTGTTGATAGTTCACTGGTGTTGAATTTTTCGACGCCAGTAAACTGTACGGCCCAGATTACTTCTTCATTGCCCTGGTTATAAGTATCAAAAATGCGCTTGTAATCTGGCAATAATTTATAGCCATAATTATTTATTACCTCGTCACAAAGCTTCCTGGTTTCAGCATAAACTTTGGCCTTGCTTTCCATGCCCGATTTACCAATAATGTTATCGTTATATCCGGCAAGTGCCAGTAAAATTCTTGCCTTCAATGCTTTTGCAGCGCCGATCGTAATTCTTCCGGATTCGGATGAGCTTGCAGGTAATTTGGCTATTGCCTTATTGATATCAGCAATGATCAATGAATAAAACACATCAATAGTAGTCTGATTGCCATCTGTCAGAATCCCGGATGTTGGTTCAGTAGCGAAATGCGCACCCGCTCCCCAGGTTTCAACTATCAAAAGATAAAACCAGGCCCGCAGAAATGACAATTCACCTTCTATTGTTGGCAGATCAAATTGTTTGTCTTTTATTGCCTTGAGCCCGAAGTTGATATTGTTTACGCCTGTATATAAATGTCTCCAGCTTGTTGACATTGCACCCAGTGTCGGCATGGTATTCACATTCATGGTGGTCATCTCTGTAATATCTACTGAATTAACCGAATGAGTTGTAAGATCTGAAGGTAACTCACCAAGATGCCTAAGATCTTCGACTATCAGCCTGCTTTGATAATACTGTGATAGTACCAGGTTTCTTAAACCATCTTCAGTTGCAAGAAAACTTTCGTTTATTATCCCTTTTGGATCTTCTGTAAGCTGTTTTTTGCAAGAGACAGCCAGCACTAAAAACATTGACAGGTATAAAATTCTATGTAGTTTCATAATGATGTCGGTTTATAAATTAACACTTAAGCCAATCACGTTTGTTCTAAAGGCGGCGTAGTTAAAGTTTGGTGCCTGGGGATCTAAATCTGTGTCCGCCCTGTAGATATAAAATGGATTTTTTATTCTCGCATAGACATTTAATCCCTTAATATTTTTGATTTTTGAAAAATTATAACCAAGAGATAATTCCTGTACATTTAAATAGCTGGCGTCCCTGATTCCATATAAATTAACCCTTGCTTCTACTGCCCTGTTTACATAAGGATATTCGCCACCTGGATTGTCGGGCGTCCAGTAATTTCCTGCAAGAGCTGCAGGTCCCCATCTTGTTCCATCAAAAAACAGATCACCTCCAAGCGTTGGGCTATTTACCAAATGGCCAACCTTACCTTCGAGCGCAATCGAGAATGTAAATCCGCTATACATAAAGCTGTTTCTTAGGAATACGCCAAACTTTGGAGAGGTTTGTCCAAGTACAATCCTGTCGTTATCTGCATCAATCCTGCCATCTCCATTTTGATCCATCAGCCTGACATCCCCGGGTTTTTGATTATACTTAAGTGCATCAGCCGCTTTATCTGTTTGCCAGATACCTAACTTTTCATAATCGTAAAACACACCTACCGGTTTTCCGATAAACCATTTGTCACCTACCATATCATCGTCGGTAAGAAGCGAAACTATTTTCTCTTTATTGGTATAGAAGTTGAAATCCGTTGTCCAGGAAAAATTCTTGCCTTTAACATTTGTCGAATTAAGCATCAACTCAAAACCCGAATTACTTGTACTTCCTATGTTTTGGAAAACTGTGGATGAACCTGTGAAATCGGGAATGCTTCTTTGCATCAACAGATCCGAAGTCACTGTGTTGTAAGCTTCAATTGTACCACTTATCCTGTTTCCCATCAATCCGAAATCCAGACCAAAGTTGAGTGTCCTGGAATATTCCCAACCTAAGTTTTTATTGACAAGGCCGGCAAGCCTATAACCAAAATAGGTTGCTTCACCAAAATTGTATGTCGTTTGCGTTGTTCCGGCAATAGTTTCATATGGACTGATTGCTGAATTGCCAACTACTCCATAACTTCCTCTGAGCTTTAATGTATTGATCGCCGCGACGTTGAAGAACTTCTCGTTGCTGATGGTCCATGCGGCAGATACTGCAGGAAAATAGCCCCATTTTTTGTCCTCGGCCAGTACTGATGAGCCATCTGCCCTGACGGAGAAATTTATTATAAACCGATCATCATATCCGTATTGAAACCGGCCTAAAAAAGATCCCAGCGTCCATTCTTCGCGGCTACTGCCGATGATGATATTTTGAACTGCTGACCCTAAGTTCCAATCTTCAAGATCCTCTCCCGGCATACCTTCGCCGGAGGCAGAAAAACGATTGGTATTCTGTCGCTGAAAGCTTGTAACCAATGTTCCATTCAAGGTATGTTTTTCATTGAAGGTTTTATTATAGCTCAGGATATTGTCCCAGAGAATCCCGGTCTTATTTACGTCCTCTTTGCGGGCATAGTCTGGCCGTCCATATCTCAGCGTGGTGTTTGAACCGTAATACTGCCTGATTTTTCCCTGGTCAAGATCGATACCTAAATTCGTACGAAGCTTGAGTCCATCGGCGATTGTAACTTCCCCATACAACACATTGAAGCTTCTTAGATAATCCGTCTTATTGATATATGGCTCCTGGTAGTTGGCAAGAATATTCCAGGCTGCTGTCTGTTGTGTGGAAGGGTTCCAGATCATATTCCCATCTTCATCGTAAGGCTTCGATGTCGGGTTCATATAAAGCATATTGACATCTGGCGTAGTAAAAAGATTGCGACTGGTATTCGTAAGTCGGGAGGAGAGACCGATTTTAATGGCTTTACTGATTTTATGGTCCAGGTTAATACCCATGTTTATCCGCTGGATGTCGTTGGTTTTGTAATAACCTTCTTCATTGCGGTATCCAAGTGAAAGTACCATCTGTGTTTTATCTGATCCGTGTGAAATGCTTAAGTTGTGCTCCTGGGTCAAACTGTTTTTGTTGTACATCATATCCTGCCAGTCTACAAACTGACCACTGTTCACAATAGCCAGTTCTTTAGGGCCAAATACCCTTTCATTTGCAGGAACTCCTGATGCCCAGCCGGTGTTTTGGTTTGCCCGGAAAACATCCTGCCTGAACTTCACATACTCTTCGCCATTCATGAGCTTGGGGAACTTCGCCTGGTTCACTCCAAAATAAGAATTGTATGAAATCTGGGTTTTTGAATTTGTCTTTGCTCTTTTGGTCGTAATTAATATTACCCCGTTTGCACCCCTGCTACCATAAACGGCGGCTGATGCGGCATCTTTTAATACTTCGATCGATTCAATATCAGATACAGGGATATCTTCAATAGTATTTCGTGGAATACCATCCACTACATAAAGTGGTTCATTACTCGCATTGAGTGAACGATTTCCTCTAATCCTGATTTGAGGTGTTTCGCCGGGAGAGGTAACTGCTCCAATATTAACGCCTGAAATTTTTCCCTGCAATGCTTCAATCGGGTTGCCGGTAGGCAAGGTGTTCAGGGATTTGGAATTTACTGAGGCTACTGCACCAGTTACATCACTTTTTTTCATGGTTCCATAACCAATTACCACTACCTCATTCATATCTTTTGAATCAGGCGCTAATGAAATGGATACCTGCCGTTGATTGCCATTAATGGCAATCTCCTTGCTTTGAAATCCAACATAAGAAACCAGTAAGGTTGAAGATTTGTTTGATGGAACCTTCAGGTTAAACTGTCCATCATCATCGGTAACAGCACTGATTGCTGTTCCCTTTACAACAATGCTCACACCACTGAGCGGAGTATTGGTATTGTCAATGACTTTTCCTCTCAGTGTACTATCCTGAGCCGTAACACTTCCAAGCACAGTGAATAGGAAAAAAATAAGCAGGAGTCTTTTCATAATGGTGATGTTAATCGTTAGCTAAAGAGAATTATGAGTTATGAGTGATGAGTTATGAGTGGTTTATGAGTTGTGAGTTATGAATTTGCTTTTATGCCAGATCATGAACGGGTTATTGCAACAGGAAACACTGATCAACGTGGGTGTTGTTCTGCAGCACGACCATCGTAAGTTGTTCTTTTTTTAGCGGGTTAATTCAATTAGTGGTGCTTTGCAAATTGCTTCTCTCTTATAATATAACATTAGTGACTAGTGATAGTATAACATTGCTGACCAGTGATAGTATAACACTATCGGCTAGCCGAGAACTTATTAAATGCCGCATTGACTTGTTCGTCGGAGAGATTGCTGCCAGAGTTAATAAGCACTTTATATCTGAATACTACTGATTGTCCGGCTTTGAGTTTATAATTCAGGGTCTCCTTGCCTTTACTGAATTCTTTTTGTCCCAGTGGATTTGCGGCGAATAATCCGTAACCACGTGCATGCCAATAAGTAGGGTAGCCAACATTTTTTGGATTATCAAGAACCACCAGTGAAACTGCTTCGCTTCCGATTTTTCCGTTCAGGTTAACCCATTTTCCACGAGTTGCCCAAACATCATCTCCTTCAATTCCTTCGCTGCTGCGGTATTTGCCCGTTACCCCATCATTATTCAGTTTTGCTACTTCGGTAGCTATTCCGTTTGCATCGGTAAACTTTTCTGGTTTGTTTGATGGATGCTCCAGTTCCCGGGCCAGGCGAATACCCAGCAGGCCTTCCTTGTTATCCATAAAAGAAATATCCTCTTTTAATGCGGTCAGTTTGGTTATTAATTCAATCTCGCGCTGTTCTCCTGTTCCCGTAAAAATATATTTGGTTTCATCTTTTATCAGGTTGGTGCCATCCGGTTTCTGCCAGGATGTGGTTACGTCCAGTTCCGCTTTATCATCGGTAGCAATCATTTTGTTTACGGCGACATGCTTAATGGTGCCGAAACTGTTTTTTTTATCCGCAGGTATCGCTGTTGAATTATTCCAGAAATCGAGACCGTTTACATTGCCATAATTGAACCACATGCCAACATGATGCGGGTGATCAACACGTTCTCCGGGACGGGGATCCATGGGCCAGCCACGGGTAATTAAAGTTCCCTTTGAAGTACGTAATGGATATAACACCGGCTTCATTAATGCATCCGGGTATATATAGGACGTAAAAGGCTTACCATCTATGGTGATATCTACTCTTTTCCCGGCTTTGTTTTCTGTAATAGCAAAACGTTTCGCTTTATTAAAACTGATAAGCGTCATTCCGGCGGTAAGCAGTATTAAAGAACAGACAACCACCGTGCCTGCTCTTTTATAATATTGAATCATTTTTGTTTTTTATTAAAATGAGTTAAGAGTTAAGTTGTGAAGGTTAAACTGCAAAAGCATTTTTTATTACAGTAACAACATCTTACTTTGTTTGTAACAAACATGAAGACTCTGCCTAAGTATCTTGCTTAGCTTGTAATACAATGCTGGTTGCTCTGCATAGCTTTCGTCTTAGCCGGCAACAACCAGTTGTTTTTTATCATCGAACGTAACCTTCTTGCCGGTTTCCATGGCTGTCCTGGCCATGATGTTTGCAACAGAATGGTTATAGCCCGCTTCCACAGAAGCATTTGGTGTTTTCCGGCTAAGTACACATTCCATCCAGTTACGCATATGAAGAGAAGTCATTGGATCGCCGCCGGTATCCGCTGCAGTTTCCATTTTTGCGGCATTTGGTAATGTAAATGGAGTTAAAATATTTGCTTTCAGACCCATTTGTGCTGCCTGTCTCTCCGTTAATCCGCCTTCGGCTGTTACCTGGTTCGTATCTAAATTCAGCATGCCTGCGTTGGAATAATAAAATTCTTTGATGCCTCCGGCAGAATTTGTAAAACGGGAAGAGTAGAGAACCTGGAAACCTTTTTTCATATCATCTGCCGGTCCGTAGTCCATTACTGCAGTTACTGTATCAGGATTTTGGCGACCATCATTCCAGGTATAAATTCCACCGTTTGCAGCAACACTTCTTGGATGTTTTAAACCTGAGAACCAATGCACGGTATCTATCTGGTGAGCCATCCATTGTCCCCATATACCGGAAGAATATGGCCAGAACAAACGAAACTCAAGGTATTTGCGTGGATCCCAGGCTACTTTCGGGCGATTCATCAGAAAGCGATCCCAGTCGGTATCTTCCTGGCGGATTTCGCTAACTAGTTTTGGCAAACGCCAGCGACCTGGTTGATTGACGTTCCAGGTCATCTCAACCATATTGATATCGCCGAACTTACCTGATCTGATATATTCGTTTGCAGCAATATAGTTAGGAGCGCTCCGGCGTTGAGATCCAACCTGGAGTATCTTTTTAGTTTCCTGAACAGCTTTTAGTAAAACCTTGGCATCTTCCAATGTTTCGGCCATTGGTTTTTCAACATACACATCTTTGCCGCTACGAACCGCTTCTGCAGCCATCAAAGCATGTTGGAAATCTGCTGTACTGATAATTACAGCATCAATTCCTTTTGCAGCATGCAGTTCATCATTGTTGCGGTATTTCTTGATCGTATTGCCCGTTTTGTCTTTGATAAAGGCTTCAGCTTCATCACGACGGCGGTTCCAGATATCTGAAACAGCAACGAACTCAAAATTCAGTTCCTTTGCATGATTCATGAAAGAAGGAACCAACGAACTTTTAAAACGATTGGAAAAACCGATAATGCCTACCTGCACACGGTCATTCGCTCCCATAATACGATTGTAACTCCGGGCATTCAGTCCCATAGCAGAAAGACTTATTGCGCCTGTTGCAAGAGATGCGTTCCTGATAAAATCTCTTCTTGAATTTTGTGAGGCTTTTTTCATTGGCTTATTTTAATGTAGTTTTAATTTATTAACAATCGTTATGCAAACGTTTATTTGGGTAGATCGATAAAACTTATGCTCCTTAGCATTAAACTTTAAGAGACTTAGAACAAAATATTAATCTGAATTTAATTAAGTAAAGTACAATCTGCTTAGCTTCCCCGGCTTTGTTCCACAAGGATGCATATCGTGTTTTTGCACGATAAAACTTTTAACTATCTGAGTGTTGGAATATGTTTACCTTCTCATTCAGTGGGTGACCGGATTTTGGTTAAATTCGCATTAGCCTTTAGCTATGAAATTTACCTGAGAACAGGAAGGATTTGTTTAAGGATTCTTTGTTTGATAAATGTAACTACTAATAATTCCAAATGCACGTTTATATTAAAAAAAAACTACGCAATCGATACCACACGTATGCGTTTTTCTATATATGGTTACTGTAAAAAATGAAGAATTGTGTTCAAGCCTATAACAATAAAAGATATCGCCCAGGCTCTCAAGGTTTCAACTTCTACCGTGTCTCGCTCTTTGAGCGATAGTTATGAAATAAATGCGGCAACCAAAACACGGGTACTTGAATATGCCAGGGAGCATAATTATACAAAAAACCCCATAGCCTTAAGTTTAAAACAGCGAAGGAGTTATTCGATAGGGGTAACAGTTTGTGAAGTTGCCAATAGTTTTTTCTCGCAGGCAATTGACGGCATTGAATCTGTGGCTTATAGTAAAGGTTATAACGTTGTTATTTCACAAAGTCATGATTCTTATGAACGTGAAGCGATAAACCTTCAGCACCTGGCAAACCGTTCGGTTGATGGCTTACTTGTGTCGATGTCGGCGGAAACAAAAGATTTTGCACATATCTTAAAACTCCATGAACAAGGATTACCCATCGTATTTTTTGACAGGGTTCTTGATATTTTTGATACCCATAAGGTAACTTCTAATAATAAAGAGGGAACAAGAAATGCAATTCAGGCTCTTATCGACAAGGGTTATAATAAAATAGCACACCTGGCAAATGCCTGCCATTTATCAATTACAAAAGAGAGATTGGAAGGATATGAGGAGGCTTTTCTTAGAAACAACCTTGAAGTAAAGGAAACAATGATACGGTATTGCCATCATGGCGGGCGCGTTCAACAGGAAGTAGAAGATGCAGTGCATTCCCTTCTCAGCATGGATGATAAACCTGATGCTATTTTTGTAGCCAGTGATCGTTTAAGTAGTGGATGTTTGATCGCCCTTAAAAAGCTTTCACCCCGCGAGAAACAACCAGCGGTATGCGGATTTTCAAATTCTGAAATATTAAACGCCTTTCAACCGGAGTTCATGTGTATTCGTCAACCTGCCTTTGAAATGGGCGAAGTAGCAATGAGGATGCTTATACAGCTTATTGAAAGCAAAAGACGTGTCGCCAAATTTGAATCAATCGTCCTGGATACCCAACTGCTTCAACCGCATGGGGTATAATTAATAACACGGTAAATGAAATGAATCAGAACCAGGACTACTAACTGCCATGCACCAACTAAAATATTTTTTTATTATTCAATGGCAGGATAAATACTTCGTCAATTCCATTTTAGAATAAAGCTTAATGGCTATTATCCTTTTATTGGCTTTTATCTTTTTATACCCACATCTTATCTCCTGAATGAAATAATCTCCCTTCAACTTTTATCCCAGGTTCTCCTTTCCTCAGTCCGTGTAAAAATGGTTATGGAATGCTAAGCATCAGGCGCCGATTCATCAGAATTATATATATTAATAAAAATATGCATTTGTGTGTATTTTTCGATTTTGAGTGCATATTTTAAAAGGTGCCGGATTAAAATATTTTAATAATTGATAAAATATTTCTCTCTTTCAATTAATTACTCCTACATTCGGGTACGTACACGGAGCTTACGGGTACGTACACAACTCTGAAATCAACCTCAACGCAGCTGCCTGATTTTTTTCTAAATCAAGGTATATATCATTCATTACCAAAAACTGTAATATGAAGGTTAGTGGCCAAAACAACTATTTTAATGTTGAGAAACTCCTGCTGGTTCTCCTGGTATTTTCTATTCCGTGGCGCCTCTCTGCCCAAACATCTAATCCCATAACGGGTAGGGTAACTGACGATAGTACCCAGGCGCCCCTGACCGGTGTTAGCGTTACCATCAAAAATGGAAGTGGTGGTGTTTCCACAGATGCAGATGGAAAATTTTCCATCAATGCTGCGCTTAATTCAGTCCTGTTATTTTCCATGATAGGCTATGAACCTCTTGAAACTACCGCCGACAAGGAGGTTATCAGTGTTCAGCTTAAAAAAGAAACCAAATCAATGGATGCGGTAGTAGTTGTGGGTTATGGTACTCAAACTAAAAGAAACGTCACCGGCTCCATCGTCAAAGTGGATCTCAAACAAACGGAAAACCTGCCAACCAATAACCCCGGGCAAGCCTTAAGAGGCAGGGTGGCCGGAGTGCAGTTTACAGAGAATGGGCGACCGGGCCAGGGAGGTACCATTTTAATCAGGGGGCAACGCTCCATCTCTGCCAATAACAATCCACTGGTAGTACTGGATGGTATCATCTTCGAAGGAAGTCTTAGTGACATCACCCCCAGTGACATTGAATCTATGGAAATACTAAAGGACGCAGCAGCAACGGCTATTTACGGAGCCAGGGCTGCAAATGGTGTTATCCTGATTTCTTCCAAAAAAGGTATTTCTGAAAAGCCGGTCATTCGTGTTAACAGTTACTATGGTATATCGGGCTGGAGTTATAAACCGAAGGTCATGGATGCCGATGGATATATCCAAAAATTGTTGGAATTCAGAAGACAAAACGGGTTGGAAGCAATCGATGATCCACAAAAAATCGCTGGTTACTTACAGCCAACCGAAGCAAAAAATTATCTCGCCGGTAAAAGCATCAAACCCTGGGACGTGCTTTCACAGGATGGAGGAGTTCAGAACCTGGATGTTTCAGTTTCCGGAAGATCGAATAAAACCAATTATTTTATATCCGGGAGTTATAATAACGAAAAAGGAATTGTCTTCAATGACAACGCCAAAAGAATCAGCACAAGGATTAACCTCGATAATCAAATTACGAGCTGGTTAAAAATAGGCATCAATGCACAATATACAGAACGGGATCTGTCGGGTGAAGAGGGAGATGTTGACTTTGCTTTCCGGGCATCTCCTTATGGTTCCGTATGGCTGGATGACGCAGGAACAGATCCTAACCCTTTCCCCACTGAAGAAACTCTAAATCGTAGTATCATCTTTAACGCACTGACCAACCAAAACCAGGAGCTTTATAAAAATCTCTTTGCCAATATATATGGTGTGGTTGATATCCCTTTCGTTAAAGGGTTGTCTTACCGGATCAATTATTCCCCTAATAAGCGTTGGTATAACCTGAACACTTTTGTACCCATTTATCAGCGCAATACGCTCAATAACCTCGGTAATGCCAGTCGCAGGGTCGACTTTAACCGGAGCTATGTGTTGGAGAATATCGTAACCTACAATAAAAAGATAAATAATAATCATGCTTTTGACGTCACCTTACTCTATGGCAGAAACCAATCTTATAATGAATCGGTGATCGCTACGGGCGCGGATTTCACCGGCTCAAGCGGTGCCAATGGCTGGAATAATCTTTCACTTGCAAAAATTCAGACCAATACAAGTTCTGCTGACCAGGTCGATGCTATTTCTTCTATGGCGCGCGTTAACTATCGTTTAAAAAGCCGCTATATCGTAACGCTTACCGCCCGTCGCGATGGAAACTCAGTGTTTGGCGAAAAAAACAAGTATGGTGTTTTCCCATCTGTAGGACTTGCATGGATCGCTTCAGATGAATCCTTTCTGAAAAATATAGAAGCGATAAGAACGCTTAAGATCAGGGCTTCCTACGGATCAGTGGGTAACCAGGCCATTTCTGCTTACCAGTCGCTTACGAGACAGGGACAGAACCAATATGTTTTTGGTGATGGAGGCTCTACTTCTACAGGGATATTCCCAACAAACCTCGCTAATTCAAATCTTGGATGGGAAACTACTACTACCGCCAACATCGCCGCCGATTTTGAATTGTTTGATGGAAGGATAGGCGGTACGGTAGAGTTCTATAATATGGATACCAGGGATCTTTTACTGACCCGCCAATTGCCGACCCCAACAGGTTTTCCCAGCATCTTTACAAATGTGGGTGCCACTAATAACAAAGGCCTGGAGCTGAGCCTGAATACGGTTAACATCAGATCAAAAAAATTCGAATGGTCTAGTAACCTGGCTTTCTCTACCAACAAAAATAAAATAGAGCATCTGTACCGCAGTGATGTTAATGGCGATGGGAAAGAAGACAATGATATAGGTAACGGTTGGTTTATAGGACAACCTATATCGGTGGCTTACGATTACCGGGTGATTGGTGTTTACCAGGAAGGCGAAACCATTCCGGTAGGGCAAAAGCCGGGATTTATGAAGATGGAAGACACAAACGGCGATAAGGTGATTGACCCTAATGACCGTGTTATACTGGGAACGTTGCAACCGAAATATCGCTTCGGGCTCAGTAATAATTTTCGATATGGAAATTTCAATCTCATGGTAATGCTCAGCGCAATGACCGGTTGGATTGCTAACAATTCAAGACTGTCGTTGGATAATGCGTCGGGCTCTAATGGAAATTATCCGGGAAGAGATAATATCCTGGATGCAGGCTGGTGGACACCGGAAAACAAGTCGAATACCCGCCCTTCACTGGCTTATACCAATCCTTATAACCATGGATATTATGAGAGTCGCAACTTCCTGCGGATACAGGAAGCTTCACTGGCTTATGAATTTCCCGTTGCCCTGGTTCAGCGCTTAAAAATGAATTCATTCAGAGCTTATTTGAGCGGACGGAATTTATACACATTTACAAACTGGCAGTCTATGGACCCCGAAACAGGGTACGCTAACCGAAGCGGTTTATATCCTTCTTCAAGAACCGTCTCCCTCGGCATTAATGTAAGTTTTTAATTCTCTTTAAATAATTGCAAAATGAGAATACTTAATCAGCTAAGCAAAAGCTTGATACTTGGACTTTGTCTTATTTCCAGCGCGGGTTGTAAAAAATCCATACTTGATGAGAGCCCGCTGGCATTTTTATCCCCCGACATTACCCTGGTTAACAACATGGGTTTCCAGAGTGCTATTACAGCGGTGCATTCAAGTGCCAGGGATCTTTATGGTAACAATAGTTTTCGAACCTACTGGACCCTCTTTTTTGCTACCGATATTGGCTCCATAGGTGTAAGAGATACTTATCTGCGTGATTATGCCAGCCAGCTTACACCCACCAACGAAGCAGTTGATTGGTTTTGGGAATGGGGCTATATACAAATGTTACCGAAGGTGAACCAGATCATCGAGTACGCAGAAAAACCAACAGCAGAATGGACAGATGAAATACAGAAAAATAGAGTTATCGCCGAAGCCCGTTTTTTCCGTGCCTACACTTATAACCTGCTTACCAATCTTTATGGTGATGTTCCATTGGTTGATAAATTGGCAACAGATGTGAAGGTTGATTTTACACGTGCTCCACGTAAAGAAGTGCTGGAATTTATTAAAGCCGACCTCCAGTTCGCTTCGCAGTGGCTGCCGTTAACAGAATCGCAGCCCGGAAGAATCGTAAAGAATGCTGCAGATCATTTGCTCACTGAGGTGAACCTGAGTCTTGGTGATTATGACGCTGCCATACAAGCCGCAACTGCTGTAATAAGTTCGGGCCGTAATCAAATGATGACCACTCGCTTTGGAAGCGCCAAAACTGCACCAGGTGATGTTTATTCAGACATGTTTTTAGAAGGAAATCAAAATCGTTCCGGTGGCAACCTTGAAAACATTTGGGTTGGACAATTTGAGTTCCAGACACCGGGAGGTGTACCGGCAGGAAGTGGCGGTAAGAACTGGCTTCGTGCCTGGGGACCCCGCTATTATGATGTCAGGGATCCCGACAATGCTGCGGGAATGGTAGTCTCGGACAGTTTGGGAAGAGGGGTAGCGTGGATGCGCCCGAACAATCATGTGATTTATGATATCTGGAAAGATGACCCTAATGATATGCGTAACTCAATATACAATATCAGGAGAACCTGGTATTATAATAATCCTTCTTCAAAGTATTATAAACAACCTGTTACCCAACATGCGAACCTGGATACGCTCTATCATCTCTATCCCAGTTTCCGAAAAATGGAAGGGCCATCCCGTAGTGGACTTACCAACGGAGTTACGTTTAGTGACTGGCCTATTATGCGTTTGGCTGAAACTTATCTCTTAAGAGCCGAGGCTTACCTGATGAAGGGTGATCTTCAAAAAGCGGCAGATGATATTAATGTAGTGAGATCAAGAGCCAATGCCAAACCCGTAACAGCCGGCGCCGTTACTTTGGATTATCTCCTGGATGAACGCCTCCGCGAACTCATGATTGAAGAACCTCGCCGGCTTACATTAAACAGGATGGGAAAGTTGGTGGAGAGAACAAAAAAATACAATGGGTTTGCCACTACAGTTGCATCCATACAAGCTAGAAATGCTGTGTTTCCCATACCGCAAAAATTTATTGATGCAAACGTCGGTTTTAAAGTCGCTCAAAATCCAGGATACTGATTATCTCTGGCAAACCAGGTGTTCCTAACCAATTAAATAAAACGAATAATGAATAATTCCCGCCGCGATTTTGTAAAAAATACTGCCAAAGGTGCAGTTGCTGTTTCTCTCGGAGGTATTCTTCCCGGGTTCAGCGCTAAAAGTTATGCGAGTATCATTGGTGCCAACGAAAAAATTAGAGTAGCCTGCATGGGTGTCAACAGCCGTGGCTTTGCTGTTGGTACAAACTTCGCAACTCAACAGGCAGATTGTGAAGTAATATATGCTTGTGATGTAGATAGCCGTGCCGCAGAAAAATTTATAGGAGGGGTTGAAAAGATAACCGGCCGGCGCCCTAAATCAGAACCCGATTTCAGAAAAGCACTGGAAGATAAACAGCTTGATGCTTTAGTGGTAACTGCGCCTGACCATTGGCATGCACCAGCAGCAATTCTCGCCTGCAAAGCGGGTAAAAATGTTTATGTGGAAAAACCATGTAGTCATAATCCAAATGAAGGAGAATTACTGGTTGCCGCGGCCCGCAAGTATAACCGCGTGGTACAAATGGGATCCCAGCGTAGATCCTTACCAAATTTCCAGGCTGCTATTAAAGAACTACATGGCGGTGTAATCGGCAGGCCCTATTTCGCTAAAACCTGGTATACCAATAACCGGGCCTCGATTGGAATTGGTAAACCGGTAAGCGTTCCTTCCTGGCTGAACTATGACTTATGGCAGGGACCTGCTCCCCGCCAGGCATTCAAGGATAATATTATTCATTACAACTGGCATTGGTTCTGGAACTGGGGTACAGGTGAAGCGGGCAACAATGCCATACATGTAGTGGATTTAGCCCGCTGGGGTTTAGGGGTTGATTTTCCTGTTAGCGTTAGCTCTGCAGGTGGCCGGTACCGTTATAAAGATGATTGGCAAACTTTCGATACTCAAATGATCAATATTGAATTCAACAACAATTCCATGATCAGTTGGGAAGGCCGCAGTTGCAATGACGGGCCGGTAGAAGGTAGCGGCTCGGGGCTCATATTTTATGGCGATACAGGATCCATGTACCTGGGTGATCGTAACTCCTATAAAATATTTGATATTAGCGGGAAGCTGACGAAAGAAGTAAAAAACGATGTATTAGTGGGTGATCCGAAAAGTCTTTCAAGCCCGTCCCAGCTATTGGATGTCATGCATGTAAAAAACTTTTTTGAAGGCATTCGTAAAGGCGCGGATCAGCTTAATCAACCAATACTAAGTGGACATAAAAGTACTTTGCTGGTACAACTGGGTAATATAGCTCAACGTACTGGCCGCACTCTTAATATCGATCCTGCCAACGGGCATATTCTGAACGATAAAGAGGCGATGAAATTATGGACCCGCAGTTATGAACCAGGCTGGGAACCCAAAATATAAGTATCCAATTTATTAAAACATTAAACGCTTCAACATGTCTTCCAGGAGAAATTTTATTAAACTAGCCGGAGTTGGTGCTTTAGCCACAGGAATGCCTTTTTCTTCCAATGCAACCGGGACCTCAAACTCATCCGCAAAAACTCCCGAGCTTTTTGGCCTGGGTGTGGTAGGCTTCAGTTTTACCGACTATAAAAATGATATTGATAAAACAATAGAAGTAGTAAAAGGCATAAGGGTTACAAATGTTGCACTCAAAGATTTTCAGCTGCCTTATAATAGTTCGCAGGAACAAATTGACCAGGTTATGGGAAAATTCAAAGCAGCCGGAATTTCTGTTACAGCATTGGGTGTAATTTATATGAGAACAGAAAAAGAAATTGATGATGCATTTGAATACACCAAAAAAACAGGAGTAAAAATGATTGTTGGTGTACCAAAATATGAATTGCTTCCTTACGTGGAGAAGAAAGCAAAACAATATAATATTCCTGTCGCAATACATAATCATGGACCAGAAGATCTGCTGTTTCCTGATATAGACAGTACCTATGACAAAATAAAAAACATGGATAAGATACTTGGTATCTGCATGGATATTGGTCATACATTTCGCTGCGGACATGATCCCGCTGCAATGTTCCTCAAATACCATGATCGTATTTATGATGTTCATTTCAAGGATGTAGATGCACCTACCCGTGAAGGAAAGGCCGTGAATAATGGTTGGGGGAAAATAGATTTCGTCGCTTTTGTAAAGGCCTTGCGGAAAACGAAGTATTCAGGCATGTGTGGATTGGAAAACAGGCAAAAGGATCCAGCAATGGCGTTGGCAGAAAGTATGGGGCATTTCAGGGGAATTTTGGCAGCTGTTTAATAGAATCAATTTGGCTCATAACCAGCTAACAGATCGCAATTATAATGGGATAGTGATCAATTGAAGTTTGGTAGGGGATATAAATACGATAGTAATCAAATGAAGTTCAGCAAATCGAATAATAAGTTTGGCAAAAGTTTTTCAGCCGGGAGAAAACAAACAATAGTCTTTAGATGGATAATCTTTGTTTGCTGTATGACAGTGATATTAACTTCTGGCAGGCCCTTGAAACATGAGCTAAAGGAAACAGCGGAAAAATCGGGAGTATTTGAGGGCCTGTTTTATCTTGATCAATCGCCGGTGCGTGTGGAAGTAGTAAATGGAAAAATCACCCGTGTTACACGAATAAAAAGCCTGTCCGAAAAAAATAAAAATCTTTATATAGGTCCGGGACTTATCGATAACCAGGTTAATGGTTATATTGGAGTATCATTTTCATTGGGTGATCTGCCTTTTACAAAGGAAGATGCAATCAAGGTAACAAAGGAATTATGGAAGGCTGGAGTAACGACTTATTTGCCGACATTGCGGACCAATAGCCAGGAAAATCTTTTAAAAAACTTATCCATACTGGCAAAAGCAAAAGCGGACACTGCCACAAAAGGATCTATTGCCGGTTATCACCTCGAGGGTCCCTATATTTCAAAAGAAAACGGATACCGTGGCGCCCATGCATTAGAATATGTGCGAAAAGCTGATTGGGCATCATTCATGAAACTTTACGAGGCATCTGATAACAATATTCTGCAGGTCACCCTTGCACCTGAAGCTGAAGGTGCCATGGATTTTATCGCAAAATGTAAGGAAAAAAATATTGTTATTGGTTTAGGTCACCATAACGCTTCCGCGGCATTGGTTAAAGAAGCTATAGACAAGGGAGCAAGAATAGCCACACACCTCGGAAACGCTTTGGCAAATACAATTAACCGTCATGAAAACCCGCTATGGTCCCAGTTATCCGATGACCGCCTGATGATCAGTATTATTGGTGATGGCTTCCATCTTCTTCCGGAAGAGATCCGGGTGTTTTATAAAGTGAAAGGCCCTTTAAAAACAATTATAACTTCTGACGTAGATCGTTATGCGGGAATGGAACCTGGCAAATACCTGAATTCAGAAGGAGATACTATCCAGCTTACTACTGATGGCGCGGTGATTTACCTCGCCCGGAATTCATTAAGCGGATCTGCTTCACCTGTTACCAGGGGAGTGGCCAATGTAATGAAAGTAACAGGATGCACCATGGCAGAAGCGTTTCAGATGGGAAGCACGAATGCAGCTGCGCTTTATTCATTAAGAGACAGGGGAGCTATTAGAGAAGGATTAAGGGCCGACCTGGTACTATTCACCATCGAGAACTCAAAAATAAATATCAAAAAAACGGTAGTCGGAGGAACGGTAGTGTATGAGGCTAATGAATCCAAACAACATGTGTCATATTAATAGTATCCTAAAATGATAAAAACGAAAACGGGAAATTATCGATGGTTTGTTGCCTTTCTGTTATTTACGGCTACTACTATAAATTATATTGACAGGCAGATCTTTGGTTTATTGAAACCTGAATTAGAAAAAGTTTTTAATTGGACAGAGACTGACTACAGCAGGATTGTAATGGCTTTTACTGCCTGTTATGCAATTGGGCAGCTTGTATATGGGAAAATAATTGATCGGATTGGTACGAAGCTTGGTTATACTATTTCAGTTACGGTTTGGAGCATTGCAGCCATGCTACATGCCGCTGTAAAGACGACTCTTGGTTTTGGTGTGGCAAGGGCTTTCCTTGGTTTAGGAGAATCAGGAAATTATCCTGCGGGAGTGAAAACAACAGCAGAATGGTTCCCTAAAAAGGAAAGGGCGCTGGCAATTGGAATTTTAGATTCAGGTTCTAATATAGGCGCTTGTGTTGGCCCAATGCTGGTTCCATGGCTGTTAGCTTCTTATGGCTGGCAATCTGCCTTTATTATAACAGGATCCTTTGGTTTTATCTGGTTAATCTTATGGCGCTTTTTTTACAAAATACCCTCTGAACAACCACGTTTAAGTAAAAGCGAATCTGAATATATAGTAAGTGATGCAGATGATAAAGATGAAGAAAACACCGGCTCGGTTAGCTGGGGGAAATTGTTAACTTATCGCCAGACATGGGCCTTTATAGCCGGGAAATTTTTTACGGACCCAATCTGGTTTTTCTTTTTATTCTGGTTGCCCTCTTATTTTAATTCTTACTTCAGTCTTAATCTGAAAGAACCTAGTATTCCACTTGTCATCGTGTATGCAGGTACTATGATAGGAAGTATTGGTGGTGGCTATCTGTCTTCCTGGCTCATAAAAATAGGATGGCCGGTTTATAAAGCCCGTAAAACTGCCTTATTAATAGCTGCATTTTGTGTGCTTCCAATTTTGGTTACCAGGTACACAACAGATATGTGGGTAGTCGTGACCCTGATCAGCCTTTCTGTTGCCGCCAACCAGGCCTGGAGTGCAAATATTTTTGCCATTGTTCCGGACATGTTTCCAAAGAAAGCGATTAGCTCCGTAGTGGGGCTGGGCGGAATGGCAGGAGCCATAGGCAGTGTGCTCTTTCCCATTTTCATAGGCTTTATCCTGGATCATTATAAAAGTATAGGCAACATCGTGGCTGGATACAATATCATTTTTATTGTTTGTGGAAGTTCATTTTTACTTGCCTGGTTGATAATTCATTTTCTTACGCCAAAAATGAAACCGATCGACCTCCACCTAAAGCTCTGAAAAGTAGCCTTTGAAAAACCAAAGATTAAATCGGTCAAATTCTAACAAGTACCAGTTGGAAATTGAAACCGATAGACCCAAACTCTGAAAAGTAGCCTATGCAAAACCAGCTCTGATAAGTACCCTTTGAAAACGTAAATTTAAATTGATTGGAATGATTTGGATGCACCTGGTGATTTGTATTATCGCCGGCTTATATAAACCGGACAATCCGGATGCACCGGGCATCCCGGACGCACGGGGCACCAGGACGCTATTCAGTGAGTATGCCCCAACAAAAATTTCTATTGATGGGGATCTGAAAGAATGGTCGAAATGTGCATCAACTACAATTATTGATAGCTTCAGAAGAAAAAGTAATAATAAGATGTCGTTTCAATCGATGTGGAATAAAAACTTTTTGTACCTGGCCTTTATCGTGGAAGATGTGAATTTAGCAGCGTTGCAATCAAGTCCTGATCACCCGGAGCTTTATCTTGATGATATGGTTGAGTTCCTGATCGATACCCGGAATCGCAAGGATTCATGTTGGGATACCGATGACATCATTTATCATATCAATCTATTGGGACAAAAAAAAGATGACCGGGGGACTATTGATTGCCGGACGGATCCAAACTGGAATGGGAATGCAGTATATGCGCTTACTATCCGTGGATCATTAAATGATAATACCGATAAGGATACCGGGTATAGTGTCGAAATAGCAATTTCATGGAAAGAACTTGGTGTAGAACCCGCATCGGGAAAAAAGTTGGGATTCAATTTTGCAAATGGAGATAACGGAAAACTATTTGACTGGGTTAATGCCTCGCCGTTCCGCTCCCCATATAGGTTTGGCGATTTAGAATTGATAAAGGAATAGAAAACTTATTTACATGAATGATTTTAATTTTTCACAGGCAGTTGCGTGGCGAGAGCCGGTTCTTAGGATAAAAAGCTTATTTTTTTTAATTTTCTGCATAGCTGGCTGCCTGCAGGCGCAAACCAGTTTTAAAGAACCGACTTCTAAGAAACCGTCAACGAAAGCTGGTCTGACACGATTGATCACTTTAGATCCCGGGCATTACCATGCAGCCCTATTGCAGAAATCAATGTTTCCACAAATTGATAGTACCGTGGATGTATATGCGCCGGATGGACCTGATGTTAAAGCTCATTTGGAAGTTATAAACAAGTTCAATACGCGTTCCCAGGATCCTACAGCCTGGAAAGAAAAATTATATACAGGTCCGGACTACCTTGACAAAATGCTTAAAGCAGAAAAACCCGGAGGCGTTGTTGTGATAGCTGGAAACAACAGGAAGAAAACGGAGTACATAAAAAGGTCAGTTGATGCAGGACTGAACGTACTTGCCGATAAACCAATGGCCATCAAAACCACCGATTTTGAAGTGCTGAGAAATGCCTTTTCGGAGGCAGCGAAAAAAAAGGTATTATTATATGATATCATGACCAGCCGTTATGAAATTACCAACATGCTGCAAAAGGAATTTATGCAAATGCCGGAACTGTTTGGTAAGTTAAAACAAGGTACCCTGGAACAACCTGCTGTGGAAATGAAACGGGTGCATTATTTTCTGAAATATGTGGCGGGTGCCCCGCTGATTCGTCCCGTATGGTATTTTGACATAGAACAGGAAGGAAATGGCATCGTCGATGTAACTACTCATATGGTGGACCTGATTCAATCTGCCTGCTTTCCCGAGACAATTTTCAAGTACAAGCAAGATGTAAAAATGATTTCTGCAAAAAGATGGGCCACCAGGATCAACCCTACCCAATTTAAGGCTATTACTAACAGTGATCACTACCCCAGCTTTCTTGAAAAGGATATAGAAGACAGTATTTTAAATGTGTATGCAAATGGTGAGATGAACTATACCTTAAAAGGAGTTCATGCAAAAATTATAATGCAATGGGATGTAAAGGCCACTGACGGAAATAGTGACACTCACAATTCCATTTTTCACGGTACTTTGGCGAATTTAGTTACAAGGCAGGGAAAGGAGCAACAGTATAATCTTACTTTATTTATTGAAGCAATTAGCCCCGAGGCAAAAAGAAAAATTCAACAATCCCTTCCTAATACATTACTAAAAATAGAGAGAAAATTTCCTGGAATAACCTTAAAAGAAACAAATAAAGGATGGGAAGTGATTGTTCCTGAGAAGTATCTTAAACTTCGTGAAATGAACTATGAGTTCGTTACCAACAAGTATCTGCAATATCTTCAGCAAGGCTCTATGCCTGAATGGGAGGTATCCAGTATGATAACAAAATATTACACCACAACACAGGCCCTTGAGAAGGCCCTGAAAAATTGAGTTTCATCCTTGTCACGAATATCTTAATTATGGGCAATGAATATCAAAATTTATATTTGCAACAATTTTAAGTACCAATGAAAACAAATAATGATTCCGACAATTTTGGTATCAAAGAAATTGCGCGATTAGCGAAGGTTTCTATTGCCACGGTTGACCGGGTTATTCATAATCGACCGGGTGTTTCCAAAAAAACAAAAGAAAATATTGATCGTATTATCGATGAACTTGGCTATACACCAAACGTTTTTGCGCGGCGTCTTGCCTCCCGCAAAATATTAAATTTTGCTGTGTTGATCCCGGAAGTTTCAGAAGAAACAGATTTCTGGGAGGCACCGCTTAGAGGTGTTGAGCAGGCTGAGTTAGAAATAAAACAAAACGGTATTAATATCAGCAAATACTTCTTTAATCTCAATAAGAAAGATTCTTTTTTAGAAGCCACCCGTCTGGTTCTTGACAGCCATCCTGATGGAATATTACTGGCTCCTTCATTTATTGAAGAATCAATAGCGTTTTTAAAGTCCTGTGATGAATTAAAAATTCCTTATGTCCTGATAAACTCTGACCTACCAAAACAAAACTCCTTATGCTATATAGGTCCGGATTTGTTTCAGAGTGGATCGGTAGCTGCTCATCTGGCAAATTATTTACTAGCGGAAGGCGATAAAATATTAATTGTAAATATTTCCAAAGAAATTGAAAAGGATCATGAATTACTTAGAAAGGAAAAAGGGGTATATGATTATTTTGAAAACAGCGCTAAAAAGATCAAAATATTAAAAACGGATATCAAGAATACGGACTATGATTCCGTAGCAAAAACCCTTTCAAAAATAATGGAAACTGATCCGGATATTAAATTAATGTTTGTCACCAATTCCAGGGTTTCTACAGTAGCACGCTATTTAGTAAAACTGGAGTTGCCGCATATTCTTTTAATCGGGTATGATTTTATTAAGCAAAATATATATTATTTAGAGAACGGGAGCATCGACTTTCTTATTTGCGACAAACCGAAAGAACAGGGTTATAGGGGCATCATGGCACTATACCAGACTTTAGTGTTTGATGCAGTTGTTGATAATATATATTTTATGCCAATAGATATAATTACTAAACAGAATTCGAGGTTCTATCTTAGTTAATAAGATTAAATCAAAAATAAAATTAGAGTAAAGTCGGAATTGGAATAAGAAGCAAAATAGGAGCATAATAAAAACAAAAAAAATGAGTGAAGTTATAGAAGCACCGGGTCTTGACGTAAGGATCTATAATAATAGACAGATTATGGGCGAGGCCGCAGCGGAGCTGGTAAGCGAAAAAATACGGGAAATACTTGAAGTGCAGGATTATGTAAATATAATATTTGCATCTGCACCTTCACAAAATGAATTTCTCGCCACACTCGCAACTAAAAGAGATATCGAATGGCAAAGGGTGAATGCGTTTCATATGGATGAATACCTGGGATTGCCAGGGAATGCTCCGCAGAATTTTGGTAATTTTCTTAAGTTGAGCCTTTTTTCCAAACTTCCTTTTCATTCAGTGAATTATATAGATGGTAACGCAAAAGACATACAGGATGAAATTTCACGTTACACAGGGCTGCTTAAACGCTACCCGGTTGATATAGTTTGTATGGGGATCGGTGAAAATGGCCATATAGCTTTTAATGATCCACATGTAGCTGATTTTGAAGACGACGCATTGGTTAAGCTTGTTGATTTGGATATGGCCAGCAGAATGCAACAGGTGAATGATAAATGTTTTGAATTTCTATCGCATGTACCACCCAGTGCAATTACCTTAACTATTCCTGCTTTAATGAAAGCCCGTTTTGTTTACTGTATCGTTCCCGGGAAAGCGAAAGCAAATGCCGTTTTCAATACTTTAAGAAAAGAGATTAGTGAAATACATCCTTCGACCATTATCCGGAACCATATGGGTGCGATATTATTTTTAGATAAGGAAAGCAGTACGTTTTTGTAGATTTGCTTTATGACAAAATGGAAATTCGGTATTATAGGCTCAGGTATGATTGCTGATTTTCATGCGAAAGCAATCTCGAGCCTGGCAAATGCCACAATTGCCGGGGTTTATGGTACGAATGCTGAGAAGACCCGGGCATTGGCGAATAAATACAGGTGTCCGCAGTTTTTAACCAGTGCGGAACTGCTATCAAGCCCGGATATAGATATCGTGACCATTGCTACGCCCAGTGGCGCACATTTGGCTCCCGCTATTGAAGCTGCCCGGAATGGTAAACATGTATTATGTGAGAAACCAATAGAAATAACACTGGAAAGGATTGATAAAATGATTGCCGCTCATGCAGAAGCGGGCACTTATCTTGGTGGCATTTTTAATTACCGGTACCATGACAGCGTACGTCATCTAAAGAGAGCCGTAGACTCAGGCCGCTTTGGCACAATTACGCATGCATCCATCCAGGTTCCCTGGTGGCGAAACGAAGACTACTACAAAGGAAGTTGGCATGGTACCTGGAAACTGGACGGTGGAGGTGCTTTGATGAACCAAGCCGTTCATATGGTTGATTTACTTCAGTACCTTATGGGACCTGTTGAATCTTTGCATGCATATATAGCTACTTTGGGACATGATATAGAAGTAGAAGATACTGCCACCGCTACCTTGCGATTTAAAAATAATGCTTTAGGTAATATCTATGGATCCACTGCTTCTTTCCCAGGCCAGTTCCGCCGGTTATTTATTACCGGCACAAAGGGAACTGTAACTATGTTGGACAACAGTTTTGAAAACTGGCAATTTGCAGAGGAGCAGGAAGATGATGCCGCAATACGAAAACAATTTGCAAACGTTGAGGGCGGCGGTGGCGCTTCAGATCCTAAAGCCATACCCTTTGAACCACATGCAAGAAATATCGGTGCCTTCATTGAGGCCATCGAACAAGGCAGGACTTTCGAAATTGATGGAACAGAAGCCAGGAAAGCCATTGAAATAGTCGAAGCTATCTATAAGTCTGCAAAAGAAAATAAGCACGTTAACATAGTCAATTCAAGGTAAAATACAACCCGCAGGATATTAAAATAATTTAGTAATCACAATCAAACAAAGGTTGAAGCGTTTGAAGCCTAAGCGCTTTAATGTGAAAAAATTTATAATCTTTCTTTCTGGTTTCCTTATATCCTCAGTTATATTTTCATTTGTTTCTTTTGATAATGGAGAACCGGTAAAAGTATGTTCATGGAACATCCGTGATTTTGGCAAGACTAAGAGTGACCAGGAGATTGCATTTATAGCCAATACACTTAGAGATTATGATATCATTTTGCTGCAGGAAGTTGTTGCTGGTTTTGGAGGAGCACAAGCAGTCGCCCGTTTAAATGATGAACTAAACCGGAAGGGAGCAAAATGGGATTACAGTGTCAGCGACCCTACTTATGGTGATTCTTATAAAACAGAACGCTATGCATATTTATGGAAACCTTCTAAAATAAAGAAAGTCGGATCCGCATGGCTGGAACAACATTACAAGTTGGAGATAGACAGGGAGCCATATTATGCCACCTTCAATAAAAGCGGTAAGGAGTTTACCCTTGTAAATTTTCACGCTATCACTAAATCAAAACAACCGGAAACAGAGGTAAGATATTTCAGGTTTTTGCCTGCCAGGTATCCTGATCTCAACCTCATATTTTGCGGTGACTTCAACCTCCCTCAAAGCCATACCGTGTTCAATCCTTTGAAGGGAATGGGATATTCACCTATTCTGCGAAACCAGAAAACCACAATCAAAAGGGAATATTTCAAGGGCGAGTGTCTTGCTTCTGAATTCGACAATGCTTTCTTTAATAAATCGAAGGTTATAACCAGGGATGCAAAGATGATCCCATTCTATCAGTCATTTTCCACATTGAAAGAAGCGCATATGATTTCAGACCATGCGCCTATATCTTTTGAATTGCTGTTAAATTAATTCTGCATAAGGTGTTCTTGTGGGTCTCATAATTGCCTGCAATAACTATGATAAACATAAACTTTACTCGAGATCGTACTTCTACTGCGCCTGGCAAGGGCTAATCCACTCAAGCATGACCAAGATTTTTAATGAGCTGGAAATTGGTAGATGTGTAGACTTAATACACTACCTAAAAAACTCGTCCAAAACAGTTAAAACGGTTTATTGATTGATTGTAAAATGCCATGGTTCCTTACCTGGCTTCGAAATTTGGTGTTGAAGCCTTCACCGAAGGCCTGCGGGACGAGTTAAGTGATTATGGCATTGAAATATTTGCGGAAAAGTTGCAAGTCAGATCAATTCCTTATTTTGATAGCTTTGGTAAACCTGGCGTTATTCAAACCCGGCCCGACGGCGTTAGGCTGTTAATATTTAAATTTTATTTTAGCTTCATGAAAAACGATATGAATAATCTGGGCTATGCCTTTTTGAGCAATGGCTAAATGGTCAGCTTTTGAAACGCTAAAGGTTGACTGCCAAAAACTGCCCTAATAATGGAGAAAGCTATAACATGATATTTGAATTTACTGCAAAACCAGATTTCGATTGCATCAAAGAGTTTGCACAGAAATTCAAAATCCCTATTCTCTATGATTGCCATACATTTCCGGTTGTCAGGGAAAGGGATCTATTTATTCCCTTGACTGACTTTAGATTTAATCCGTGAGAATAACACTTTTAACCTTTCAATAAATATAGTTCGCAGGAGAATATTCTATCTTTTTGGAAGTAAGGCAATTGTGATTTCAAGTATTGGTTTTTTTTAGCCTGAAATAGCTTTTAATATTGATATATTTGTTTCGCAGAATTACCTAAAGTCTATGAATCAGGATTTGCTGTTACGTCTTTTTCGATCTATTGATGGAGACCCTGACGATGACATCGTTTTGGTGGCAGAATCAATTATTGAGGATGAACGAAGAAAGGGACATGGTCGGCTGGCTGAGCGTTTAAAAGGTATTCTATCAAAGAACATTAAGGCAAATCAATCTATTAAAGGGGAATTAAGGAATATTTTCGGCAATTCGGTTTTGATTCCTACGGACAAAAGAAGTAATATTCCCTTGGCTATTCAGGTGCAAAGGGATTCTTTGCGTCACGAAATGATCTTGTCAAAAGATACTGAGGAAAAGATAGCACGGATTGAAAAGGAATTTTTGGCTCGGGAAAGATTGGCACATTTTGGACTTCAACCTAGAAGGCGCATTCTGTTTCATGGTTATCCTGGCTGCGGCAAAAGTATGAGTGCAGAACGCATAGCCTGGAATATTGGCTTACCATTTTTGAAAGTAAAGTTTGAAGCGATTGTATCTTCTTATTTGGGAGAATCCGCCAGTAATTTGTCAAAACTTTTTGAGTCTATTAAGACTTTTGCCTGCGTATTATTACTGGACGAATTCGATTTCATTGCAAAGTCAAGGGATGGTAAACACGATGTTGGTGAAATGCACCGTGTTGTTAATATTTTATTGAATGTTTTGGAGGATTTTTCCGGACCCGGATTGATTATCGCCACGACCAATCTCGAAGGTACCATCGACAAAGCAATTTTCAGAAGGTTTGATGATATTATTGAACTACCCAAACCCGGAAAGCCAGAAATACAACGTCTCTTAAAGTCGACTTTGGCATCAATGAAATGCGATAAAAATGTGACTTGGAGCATTGTGGCAGAACGGTTGGTAGGGTTTTCTTCGGCATTGGTTGTTAAAGTTGCAACAGACGCTGCAAAGTTTTCTGTAATCCAGGGTGATGGAGTAATCAGAAATGAATTCTTTGATCAATCGTTTTCTGAAAACCAGCTGTACAATAAATAATTAATGCCTGATTTTCCGCATTTAAATCTTAGACAGAAACTTGATGGCCGTTATAAATTTGCTGGCCGGGCATTTGAAAATACAATTGAGCCGCAAACTGAAGCTAATCTAAATAACCGTACGAATCATGGCACCCAATTGGCTATTGAGTCCAAAGCACTACTGCAAAATCATGCTGTTTTTTTGAAAGAAAGGGAACAGTTGGGATTGCAACCAGTTTTTGAAGCTAATATCGTGTCATTGCTTCTGCAGGTAGATCCCAAAGATTTTGATATTGAAGCATTAAAGGGTTTTGGTATTGAAATCATCTCAGAAGAGGAGAATGGATTTATTATTGGCGCAAATACAGATAACTTTCATTCACTAGGTGAAAAAATAGAACAGTTTATAAATGAACAAGGTAGGTCTAAAGACCAAGCCGCAAAACTTTGGCAAATTGTTCATGGTATCCAATGGCGGGTAGACTATATTTTATCAGAAAGCTTAAGAGAAAAATATATTGCCGGAATTCGCGACAATGATCAATTTGATGTTGACATTTCAATTGCCTGTTACTTAAAAGCACCTGAGCGTCCAGTTAGAGTTGAGGCTGAATCGGATGAAAACTTCAAACTAGCGCGATCCAAATACCAACAAAAGACCCCCCCTGGAATTAAACAAAAACCTTTCCGGCATCAACGTGTAGCCGAGACAGATAGCCAGTACGAGGTACGTCTTGACCGTTGGCGAAGCAATCTCCAAAGTGCGGAATTGGAAAGGGATGAAATAGCTAGTTCAAGGCAGGATTATCTTTCGAATTTCATTGTCAATATTTATGGTGGTCTGTTGCTTAGCAGCTTTATCGATCTAAGGGACAGCTTCGGGTTCCGAGCACGCATGTCTGGCCAGGCTTTAAAAGATCTGATTAGGGGATATGCTTATATTTTTGAAATCAGTGAAAGTGACCAGGTAGATGGAGGCGAACCGGTGAGTGAATTTGATAATCCGGAGGATATAGAGATTCTCCGCCCGGAAGATAATTCTCCCACTATTTGTGTCATTGATAGTGGTTTACAGGAGCAACATATCCTATTAGCGCCTGCGGTGCTAAGCGCATATTCCAGGAACTATGTTCCATATGAAAACACGACATCGGACCAAGTAACTGATGGAGGGCATGGCACAAAAGTGGCAGGCGCTATTCTATTTGGCAATGATATTCCTGGAAGTGGAAGCTTTCAGCCGCCCTGCTTTTTGGTGAATGCAAGAATCCTTGATACAGGAAACTTTCTTCCCCCTAGCTTGTATCCGCCTGAATTGATGGAACAGATTGCTGATGAATTTAGCAGCGTACGGATTTTTAATATGTCGATCGCATCAAGAGGGGCTTGCCGCACAATTCATATGTCTGCATGGGCCGCCACGATTGATAAATTAATTCATGAGCGGAAGATTTTATTTTTACTTGCGTGTGGAAATATAAGAAGTAGTACTGGCCAGCACCAAAGACCTGGAGTTGCTGATCACTTGCTGGCAGGGAGACAATATCCTGATTATTTATTGGAGCCGTCTTCAAGGGTTGCCAATCCTGCTCAAAGCTTTCTAGGGCTAACGGTGGGATCTGTTTGCGTTAATGAATTTGAAGACGTCGACCGGGCATCTTTTGGAAAACGCGGCTATGTCTCTTCATTCTCCCGGAGCGGACCCGGCATGTGGGGTTGTATAAAACCGGATGTGGTTGAATACGGCGGAGACTTTCTTCGGGAAAAAAACGGATTTTTAATTACCCAGCACAACACGACGTCTGCACACGTTGTCAAAACAGGGGCTAACAGGACTGGATTTGCGGTAGGCACATCCTTTGCGGCTCCAAAAGTTGGACACATTATTGCTCAATTAGCCAAAAAATTTCCTAATGACAGCACACTTTTATATAAGGCGCTTGTCATTCAGTCTGCAAGGTTGCCGGAACACGTATTTCATAATCCTAACGATGCAGCATTGCGTGTTTTAGGATATGGCATACCCGATATAGGCAGGGCTTTGGAAAGCAACCCATACAGGATAACTTTTGTTACAGAGGGTGTTGTATCAGCACAACAGGCCAATTTGTACTCGGTAAACATACCGAAGGAGCTCAGACGTGCTGGTAAAGACTTCGACATTCTGGTTGAAGTTACATTATCTTATACAGCTACACCCCGTCGAACAAGAAGACGGCTAAAGTCTTATTTTGGATCTTGGTTAACTTGGGAGACTTCCAAGCTTGGAGAAAATTTTCAAATCTTTTCTAGCAGGGTGCTTAAGAACATGAACGACCCTGACGAAGAACCAATTGATCCAAAATCTATACGGTGGACAATATCTACTTCTCCAGCTTACGGGCGAGTTGCTAATTTTAAACGACAGGATAGTGCAACTCAAAAAGATTGGACAATTTTAAAATCAAACATTTTACCTGAAGAATTATCCTTCGCTGTGGTGGGCCATAAAGGATGGGATAAAGATACGGTTCAGGAATTGCCATTCGCACTCGTTATCAGCTTAGAAGCAATCAGCAAAGAAAATGAGATTTACGAGTTGATTGAAATTTCTAATCGTATTGAGGTAGAAGCAGATGTTATCATTCCTATCAGAGAAGAACCGTTATGAAAATTATTAAATATGAATGCATAAAGCAAGGGAGCAGGGTCGATGGCTTAGACCGGTACCTATGGAGATATTAACCAATGCTCAAGATGGAATTAATTCGATTGTAGCAAAAGAGCCAGAAGCCTCAATAACTAAATATGCATTTGGTCAATTAGCGGCGGATAGTCTGAATGGAGGGTTAATTACAATGATTGCGGCGGATCCACAAGCAGGCTCGCATAGACGCTGGCCCAACAGGAAATTCACTCGGGTCGTTGACTCCCTCAAGGCCGTGGGTTTCTTCAACGGATTGCCGCGGTTGAACTTTTTCCGAATCGCTATCGACACCCGCTCCCTTTCAATTTTTTTAATTTACCATTTCTATTAGTCCTTCTAAAAGCAAAATTCCGCTCCTTATTTTCAATAAAACGCTTCTGTCTTCGCGGTCGCTTTTCGCGTATTGCTTATGAGCTCGTTAATTATCGCTGGGTCATAATGCGTGGGCTGCATAAATGCGTTGAAATAATAGTTTTATTTCTTCTTATATATACCTGAAAGAGATAACAGTGCAAGGGTGGTTTTTTTCTAATGATAATATGGTTGTCTGAAAAATAAAACAAATTCTTTCATCACTTTATGATTTTAAGTTAATTCTACTTTGTCAAATTCTTAAATATAGTTGCTTCTTTAGCAAACCCTTACCTGGCGGTTGCTTGGTAATGATTTCATTCAGAAAGTCTTCCAGAGTGGTTTTCACAAAACCGAGTACATTTTTTAAACTTTTGAGCACATCTTGTGATGTCAGCCACAGATTTGATTGTTGGTAATGATATGTTTTTCCTGGTTTAGGAACAGCTGTCCAAGCATGATCATTGCCATATGTTTATGCCAGCTTTCTTCGCTGCGGGTTTGGTATTCGTTCAGTCCTAATTCTTTTTTTCCTTCACGAAACGCTTTCTCTACAAAGTACCTTTTGCTTTGGCGATAAGCAAGTTCCCGGATGTCGCAATGCGAACAGTGACATAAACTATATTTAATGGTGCCGTCTTTATCGGCTCGTATTAATAAAGTAAGTTGTTGTCTTCGGCCAGTGAGTGGATTTAATATATAAACAGGTCTGGCATGAAACCATGCTTTCAATTTTCTTAATCCGCTCTGATGTCTTATTACCAGATATTTCCAATCGTTGTCTTTAAGCATACTGCTATATTGTTTTATGCTTACCGACGCTTTATTGGGTTTTGCAAACACATGTTTTCTACCTCGCTTTCCTGGTTCATTCTTTGGGACTCTCATTTGAAATGCCTCTAACCAAATACTCAAATTATCCGGAACATCGGCTACAAAATCCAGCTCCTGTATCAAGTCGGCCAGCAGCGCTGCATCCCTTCCATAAAAAGCATCAAAACATACCCACCTAACTTTTACATCTAACTGTTTAGTGACATGAGTAATGATTTGTTTTGCCTGGTCAATTTTGCTGCCACTATCACTTGTTCCCGATAATTTGGCCTGTACTAAATTTACCAGCGAGCCTCCACATAAAGCTCCAAAAACGCCAACCTGGCAATTATCGATTTTACCGCTTTGGCCACAGTATTGACGCTTTACCGCCGCTGAATGTTTGCCCTTTTTTGGATTACCCGATTCATCAATAATCAGACAAGTATCGTCAGCCAGATTAAGGGTGTTCAACTGCTGCGCAAAACTGACGGTTACGACGTCCATTACACGCTCACAGTTCCACCTGGAAGCTGTGATGAAATGATGAAGATTTTGAGAGTTCGATTGCTGCAGTTCTTCGGCCATCATCTGACAATTGCGTCGACGACAGAGTAATAATCCTTTGAGATAAATCAGCGCATTGAAGGAAACGTTGCGGGTAAGTGTCTTAAACAAACTTTCAAAGCCGGAAAGAAAACTCAATAAACGGCTCTCTACGAGCCGAAAATTATATATTTTCGTCCCATAATTTTTTTTATTTACACCCCGTGGGATTCTACTCGTGGGGTGTTGCTTTTTTCTTACCGCTAATTTACGCGAATTCCTTTTGTGATAAGCGTTTCGTCCCTAAAAAAAATCAAAGAACTAATTTGACAAAGTAGAGTTAAACTGTTTTCATAATAATCACAAGGAGGCCGGCGTTTGTACACTAATAGCAAACTTTCTATAAGATTAATAAATACAACTTAAAGGGTATTGGCGATCTTTTAATAAGTTCTAGCTTTATCTGCCCCTTACAAAACGAAACCTCTTCCATAAATAAATCCGTAGTAACCAGCCACCGACCATCGTATACACTGTGATTGCAGGAGGCACTGCGATTGCAGAGGCCAGCGTCACATTTCTTAAATCAATCAAATCTATAAAAGTAGTTGCTATGCCAGGACCCGCATTACATCACATGATTGCCAACAGGCTGAGACAAAACATCAATAACGGCACAGGACTTGGTCCCATGGCCGATTATCTTAATCTTCAAAAATTACTCCAGGACAAAAAGAATCATCCCTACCTGTTCCTGGGTTGCCAGGGACCGGATTTTCTTTTCTTTAATACTAAGGACTGGCCCGCCGGAATTGGTGATGCTGTGGAATTATATTACGAAGTATATGATGCCTTTGAAGATTTTAAAAAGGCATTACTTGACCTGGTACCGCAACCTGTTCTTGATGCCCTTGAGGCGGTAGGTGCTGCTGCCGACGAAGTAGTTCAGAATTCGTCAACCCTCACTGAGTTACAGCAACTGTTTGGTGATATGCAGGCAGTTGTTGATGGATTGATGGCGAATGTTACTGAATGGATAAAGAAGTTTGTGTCTGACTTTGATGTTTACAGTGTACTCGAACATCCTTACAGGGATGGACAAGCGAAGAATGCCTGGTGGTGGTTCGATGTGATGCATTATCGTAAAACAGCCCGTTTTGCAAAAGCCCTGCTTGATGCCGCGCCTGCTGATTCCCCGCTTCATTTATATGCCACGGGTTATCTTACCCATGTAACGGCAGATACTGTTGGTCATGCCTATGTAAATATCAATGATGGTGGCCCTTATCGTAATCAGTCTGCACGTCATAAAACGGGAGAGAATTACCAGGATGTTTTTAATCACCTGAATCATACTACAGAAGACTGGAACCGTTCGAAGACGCATGTGAATTATAATTTTAATTTTGACGGAACTGTATCTGATCCCGGCGATGAGGATGAAATACCCAATGCCAATTCGCATATGCCGGCCGATCTGGCCCAACTTATAGTAGATACTATCAATAAAATCTATAAAAACGGGGATGCTGATGACAACGAATATGGAAAGAACATCACCACCACTGATGTAAATAATGCTTACCGGCTATATTACAAATGGTTTAGAAGTTCCACCGATACAGGTACCCTGCCAAAGCCGGTGCCCTATTCGTTGTCGGCTGAATTAGAAGAAGTGTGGGATACTGCCATGGATAACCTGGGTGACATAGGAGACTGGCTCGAAGATGCTATTGATAACGCCGGCAGTTTTAGTTTCCTGGATATTTTGTTGGCACTTGCCGCCCTCGTGGCTGCCGCTGTGGCCGCGGCTGCTGCGCTTATTGATGCAGTACTTGGCGCAATTACAACTCTCACGGTAGCGGGTATACGCGCTGCGGCCTGCCTGATTTATGAGCAGCTGTATAATGCTTTCCAAAACTTCCGGCTGGCTGTTTCATTAAACGGTCTTGCGTACCCAATGCAGGAGCACCTGGATGAACCCAGATTCGGCCAGTTTAAGAATACATCATTCCCTGATCCAAATGGAGTTGTGGCAGGTGATCTGAAAAATATGTTGCCAAAAATGAATGTGATTCTGCCATCCGGCGGCTTCCTTGCAGACCTTTACCATCGCGAGAAACACCTGGCTTATCCACCCGGAGCAACACCAAGCGAACCAGGTTCCGTGATGGGAGCCCCTGATTCGTATTTTGATAAAACTTCTTTATGGTATGCGTTCGGGGACATACCATTGAACCAACAATTTATAGACGAGCTGGCTACCCTTTCGGGCAATGAAGATGAATTCAGGGCGATTATTCGAAAACAAATTGCTGCAAAAAAATCACCTACTCTTGGGAATGCCCTTATGCTTACGGAAGAAATTTATGATCGCTGGAAAAACGGCTCAAAAATTCCCGACTTCAACCTTGATGCCGACCGCGGCTATGCCTATACATGCTGGACACAACGCTCTAACGATCGTGAAGAACCGAAAGAACTAGAACAGCATCGTCAACAGGAAAGCGGCCAGCCCATCACACCGGTGGAGTTGCAGTTTATAGCTCCATAGTATACAACTGAAAATCATCATTATAAATTCCAGGACAAACCGTCCATATAGTCACCGATATAATTACCTATACAAATATTATCATGTCCGAAAATAGTAAAAAGCTCCAGGCCCTCATAGCCGAACTCAATAAACGTCGCGACGCCTATACTCCTGGTGGAGTAACAGCCATAGGCGAATTGTACAAATCTGTTTCCCGTAAGCAGCGTCGTCCTCAAATATTTAACGATAGCTCATTTCTTTTCATCCGGACTTATGACGGGGATCTGGGGAACCGGCCTTTGCCCTCTATGAATTTCTGGAACACACCTGATATCAGCTTTACCCCGATTACTGGTACAACCCCAATAGTAACAAACCAACTCCAGGCCGGTGCTACCTACCGGGTGAGATGTAAATTGTATAACCGCGGTGATGTAACAGTGCCTTATCCGAAGGTTGAGTTTTATCTCACCGATCCAAGCCTTGGATTTGACACCCGGTTTGCAACTGCTATAGGGGTTACCCAGATGGATGGTTTGCTACTTGCTAATGGCATCGGTGAAGCAGATTTCATCTACCGCGTGCCACCGGAAGAAGCTGGTCATAAATGCTTTTTCGCCAGGACATTTTCTTTTAGTCCGCTCGATAAACCACATGATATTTTTGCTCTTGATCCTGTAACTGACCGGCATACAGGTCAGAAAAATCTGAACATCGTAGGCCAGGCCGCAAACTATAATTTCAACCTGGTCCATATGCCAAACACCGACGAGGTAATTCAGTTTTTACCGGTAGCCATGAAAGATATTATTGGGCTTGGTGAACAGGCATTGGGCAAATTCACTTTCAAAGAAGATGCTTCAGCCGCATTATTTACCCGTGGCGAGATAAAAGTATTGACTGAAAAACGCGAGCTTACTATGAAAAGGGGGCGGGTCGGTTTTGCAGTAATTTCGAAGGGAGAGGGGCCAGACATTCACGAACAAGCAAAAATTACAAGGGCTTACACAAATGCTATTGCTGAGATAGGTGCCGGTAAAGCAAGACCCTCAAAATTCAAAGAATTGTTTGCGCAGAAGCGAAAAATGAGTGCGTTTATGCAGCAAACTAAATTGAGTATCCAGGTTCCGCAATTTGGTCTTAAGCCCGGCGAAGCCATTGCAGTTAATATTGTGAATACAAATACCAGCACAGGTATTGTTAAGGGTGGGATTACGGTGATTGTTACAGGGTAGGGATAGCGCTTATTGTTGCAGGGCAGGGCTTGAGTAAAACGCTTCCCGGATCGCTATCAAAACGCGCTCACCTTCATTTTCATCAGGTAGCTCGGGCAAGTCACTTTCATTATAAAGTTGCTCAATGTGCCTGATCTTTGCTTCTACCATTTCCATTAATTCTTCAAATTGAAATGCTCCGCTCCTGATTTTCAACAAAAATTCACGGTCGTGCCGATGAACCCTGATTTCCTTGAACTGCGCAATTTCCCCTGCCATTGCTAATAAACGAAAAGTATGCATCATATGTTTGGCATCATAGTTCTGGCCATGTTTTTGGGTCTCCACGAACCTGGTGTCATTCCGGTTTGCCAGCCATTCCTGGTATTCCCGGTATTCCCGGCAGTGAACAGAATATGCATCTTTATTGAAATGAAGAATACCAGTTGGTATGAGATCTTCCGGAATACTGCTTAACTGAACATCGTTTGATTCGGGACCGGAGATAATACCTCTTAGTAAAACCGGTTCGGGAAACTGATCGTTGATAAAAATCAAATAGCTGTCCCTGAAATGTGGAAGTTTTGAAAGACCGCAATCTTGCTGGTTTATCTGCTGAAACCTTAACCAGTCCGCTAAAGGCATCGTTTTAGCATCTTTATATCCAGCATCCTCATATCTGGCATCATTATAGATCCAGCAGAAATCAAGCACTGATTTCCGCTCCAGTTCTATTGGGCGATTAATTTTCTTATTTAAGCCCTTCGCCTTTTTTATCTGCGTTTGTGCATAACCGGCAAAACTGTCTTTACAAAGCTTTGAAAGAAATCTATCGGGATGGATTAAACTAATTAATGGATGCCTGTATACAATAGTATCGGAAGGAGATGCTAACAACTCAAGAATATTTGGATTGTTCTTACACAAAAGTTCAACAAACCTGCCTACTTCATAAAAGACTTCATCGTTTGTTTCATTTGCCACCTGTTCCGTATATCTTAAGCCATATAACTCATGTTGTGGCAGCACATATATCCCTTTATAATCAGTGTCCGAACCCGGCTGATCTAAATTATAAGCTTTGCTTCCGCTGATACATTTAAGTAGCAGATGTTGCGGCTCGTTTTGAAGACGTTCATAAGTCATATCCGATATGTTTCGTGAAGATGCCATCGAGCTCTTCGGTTTCATTCCTGAGTGGTAAAAAAATGCCAGATAACACTTTCAATTCTGACAGCTTTTCGGTCATCCAATTTTGCAGGATACTCACATGATTTATCATTTCTTTTTCAGTGGATGCTTTTTTAAGTTCCAGCAGTTTATCAACCTCAGTATGGAATTTACTATCTGTTACTAAGGTTCTCAATTGACCAAACTCCATTGGCGGCGTTTCCTTATTTTGTATAATCCATTGAGCCGCCAGTAACGATCTGAGTGCATAAAAATATTTCTTTAATTTTACCTGTTCTGAATTCATGTCATTTTCAATAACATTGGTTGCCATTGATAGATAGTGATGTGACCCGGCTCTTGGTGAAAAATATTTATTTTTCAGGCTTAAAAGTTCCTGTTTTAATCCATGGGTGTCCATATATACGATAGGTGATTGTAGCCATTCGTAAAATGGACCATTTGATTTCAGATAAAGTCTGAGTGCTTTCCTAAGGTCCCATCCTCCGATATCCAGCAATTCGTTTATAGGTAGATCGATCACAGAATGTGCATCATTTATCCTGAGGTATTCCCTGGGGTTTCTGCTGTATATAAACCGAACATCAAAATCGCTGTCAGGAGATGCGAAGCCCCAGGCTCTTGAGCCCGATTCGCAGGCATATAAAATCTTTACCCGGCAGTCGGTTTCGATTTTTAATAATTGTTCAAGTATTATTTCCCGCATTGTGTAATGATATTGAATTATCAGTGAGTTTACAACAATGTTTCCTGCATCAATGAGTGCTCTATTAAAACAGGAGAGCAGAAGCCATTGCTGATGCTGATTGCTCTTTTATTTTGGATTCAAAGAAGCAAATAAACATCATAGCAAAAAAATTTGCCAATCCGCATTTCATAAAAATTATATAAATCGTTGCTGCTTTCACGTGAATTTTTTGAGTTAAGCAAGAAATATTGAATTTTTGATTCAGGGTTCTGCCGTTTACTAAAACAGCTAACCGAAAGCCCTGGTCGCACACCTGAGTTTTAAAAAACAAATAAGTTTATATGTTATACCCTGGGTGTGTTCTTAATCGCGTGATTGCAATATTGTTTTTCTTAATTCTATTAGTGGTTACAGGATGCCAGAGAGAAAGATCTTTTGAAACAACTGCTGCAGGAAATAGTAATCTATCCGTAAATAAAAGCGGAGCCGGGATTGTAAATGTAACCGCTACCGGTTCAGTATCCGGAACATCTAAATTATTCTTGTACCCGCCGGCGGACATTGTTCAGATGCGGTTACACATGGCAGTTATATAGCACGAAAGGCCCTTGCGCTAACGAGCTTTGTGGTATTAACAGTAGAAGTTACGCTGCCCGGGACCTGGACCTGCAATACCAGCACGGTAAAAAGTTTTAAATTTGGTAACTCAGGTAATTTTACCACCACCGGCAAGCAACAGGTTATTCTTATTGCAACCGGAACTCCAAATTCAAATGGTATTGCTGAGTTCCCATTGTCGATCGGTACTGCAAACTGTACTTTTAAAGTCGCAGTAAAAGCTGCGGATGAGTCAGGTCCAGGCGCTGTGGGTGTATACTATTATAAAGCAACGATAGGTGGTGAGAATTATTTTGAAGCCGTGACTGATCCGGGTGATTTCGAAGCTGGTTCGGGACTTGCCGGAGATGATGAGGTCTCCATTAACGCTGCAATCTATCATACTGCGGACCCGATGCCTTTAGGAGTAACCGCTTTCGGCGTTACAAAGGGAATGATGCCTGGATATCTGAAGTCCACTGATGCTCAATTCAAGGCATTTTTTACCCCGGGAACATATCCATATACCAGGCCTGATAATAAAAATGGCATTGATATTGGCTGGAGAGATAAGATGGGCCGTAGTTGGCGCAGTACACACGATTCTGCCAGGCAACCTGCAACAAGCAGTTTTAAGTTCATAAGTGTTGAAGATAACTATGATGTGATTGGTACTTATTGTGTAAAGGTCAGGATGCAGTTCAATTGTACTTTATTCAGGGATGGTACAGATGTGCAGTTGGAAATAAGGAATGGAGAATTTGTGGGATTGTTTAAAAAGATTTAAACTTCAAATTTTATTGAAATAAAGTTTATTCTTCAAATATTTCCAGCATTCAAATTTATCTATCAAGCCCGCATTCAGCAGAAAATCATTGGTAAATGCCTTCCTGGTAGCTTCGGAAAGTAACTCGGGCCTGGATTCTATCCAGTCATTTACTTTATCGTCGGTAACCAGCATTGATTGAAATAAAAAGGTTCAACTGTTTATTTTTATTTTACGAAGAGGAGTACTGTCATTGTCGCCAGGCATTATTTTGAAAAAGCATCACATAGTAATAATGTTCATTGCTTCAACAGAAGGCCATTGCTCAGGTCTCTTCAAGCCAATTAAAGACTTATCAATTTGGTAATAATTGCCTTTGCCATTTAATATCGCTCACCACCTACTTTTGCTTTTTCAAATACTTCTGTTCCAGTTTATCAAATCAAGGGTTGCCTCACCTGCCTATATAACAATACAAACCAAAACTTTGACCAGATATTCACAATACAGTGACCGGGAATTAGTGAGAATGCTTAAAAATAGTGATGAATCGGCGTTTACTGAATTGTATGACCGTTATTGGAAGAAGATATACTTCATAGGAGCAAATAAATTAAATGACCTGACCGCGGTTGAAGAATCAGTACAGGATATTTTCTGCGATCTGTGGGAGCGCCGCTTAAGTCTGGAGCTGAAAGGCGAGATAAGCGCTTATTTAGCAGTAGCCATCAAATATAAAGTAATAAATATACTGGCAAGGAGAAAGCGTGCAACAGAATATGAGAAGCAAATGCTTGCCACGCTTCCCCAAGGAGTAAATTCAACTGAAGAGTGGTTAAGCTTCGAAGAATTGAAGGACAGACTTGCAATATTAATAGAACAACTTCCCGAAAAAGCACGTTTGGCATTCAGGCTAAACAAAGACGAGGGTTGCTCTCATAAGGAAATAGCTTCAGTAATGAATATTTCTTCCAAGGCAGTAGAACGCAATATAGCTCGTGCCGTTCAAACGTTGGCTACAGGTTTAATAGGCATACTCACGGTTTCCCTTCATATCCCTTATGCTCTTGACGCTTTATTTTTTTTTTAAAATAAAGGGGGATTTGGTTTATTTGATTGACTATAGTAGCAAAGGATAAATTATCAACGACCAGGAAAATACAAAGCGACACCAGGAACTAGCTGAAAAGTGGCTAAACGGAACGATAAATGTAGACGAAGCACAGGAGTATGCTGATTGGTATAATAGTCTTCCGGAACTACCTGTACAAATACCCCAGGCGTTAGCTACTTCGGAGGCGGAATTGCGTAAAAAGCTGCTGGACCGTATCATTGAGAGAAACAAACAAAAAGAAACTGTCCATCAAATACCTGTTCGCAAAACGCGCTGGCTTGAATATGCCGCAACACTGTTAATATTGTTTACCGTCGGCGCTTTTATATTTATAAATAACAAGAAGCCTTCGGAAAAAATTCCGGATAAGACTGCGATCAGCCTGACTGACGTGCCACCCGGTAGTAATAAAGCGGTACTCACCCTGTCTAATGGCTTAACGATAGATCTCGACGATGCAAAGAACGGTAGCTTGGGCACGCAGGGAAATTCAAAAATAATTAAGGTTGCTGAGGGACAGGTCAGTTACACCAACCATGGTGCCAGGGACGATGTGAACGAATACAACACTATGACAACTCCGAGAGGAGGCCAGTATCGTCTTCAGCTACCCGATGGTACACTGGTTTGGCTGAACGCCGCGTCATCCATCACATTCCCTGTTAGTTTTTCTAACGATACCCGAAGAGTATCGATTACAGGAGAAGCCTATTTTGAAGTTGCAAGGGATATATCAAAACCATTTATTGTTGCCATTAATGATCAAACCGAGGTCAGGGTTTTGGGAACTCATTTCAATATCAGCTCCTACAAGGATGAACCCCTTATCAATACCACATTGATAGAAGGAAGTATCCGGATAATTCATGCCAGGTCATCTGAAATTTTGGTTGCCGGCCAACAGGCCTCCATCAGTGCTAACAGCAAGATTAAGATCATCAATGACGCGAATATTGAAGAAGTGCTGGCCTGGAAAAATGGTTTTTTTCACTTCGAAGGCACAAGCCTGGAAGTTGTAATGAGACAATTGTCGAGGTGGTATGATACCGAAGTTATTTTCGAAGGCGATGTGCCCGATATAGAGCTTGTAGGAAATATTTCAAGAAATATAAATGCATCCGGGGTGTTAAAGATGCTGGCCTTTACCGGCGTTCGATTCCGGATTGAAAACAAGAAGATCATAGTGATGTCTAAATAAAAAACCGCTACAGGATTGCGCCCCGCAGCGGAAGAGTTTAGGATCACCGAATCAGTAATTTTTTGCGAAATGTACAATTATCGTTTAACCCAAACCTCTTCAAAATTATGGAATTAAAGGCTATTAATCGCCAACCTCCGACTTTCAAGTACCGGTTATCTACAAAAACATTGCTGATTATGAAAATGACGGGGTTATTGCTTATCGTGGGCTTTCTACATGTCAGTGCGGGAACGTTGGCGCAGCAAATTTCAATGAAAGTAAAAAATGCTTCTCTTGAAAATGTCTTAAAGCAAATCAAAGTTCAATCAAATTTGCAATTCCTGTATGACAAGCAGTTGATGAAAAATACATTGCCCGTAACCGTTGACGTGAAAAATGCCTCCATTGAAGCAGTCCTGGATATGTGTTTTGTTAATCAACCGCTTGCCTGGAAAATCATAGAGAATACCGTCGTCATCGGGCAGAAACAGGACACCGGCAGACTTGTCAAATCTATTCCTGCAGTACTTCCCATCAGTATCAGGGGACGCGTAATGAATAGCAAAAATGAGCCGTTGGATGGTGCTACCGTCGCAGTTAAGGGAACTAATAAAATAACTTCAACTGACGCAAACGGAAATTTTTTAATCAATGCTGAAGACAATAGCATCTTGCAGGTCTCTGCTGTTGGTTTTGCAAGTCAGGACATTCAAATCAACGGCAGTACTATTATTAATGTTCAATTAGTGGAAGCTACTTCAGATCTCGACAAAGTAGTAGTAGTCGGTTACGGAACAAGAAGTAAGAGAGACCTAACCTCTTCCATAGGACAGGTTAAAGGGGAAGCATTGAGGGGCCAACCAATAGCCAGTTTTGACCAGGGTCTCGCGGGCCGGATACCTGGGGTGGATATCTCACAATCCAACGGTGCACCGGGAGGAGCAGTTTCAATTAACATCAGGGGAATATCTTCAATTAGTGGCGGAAATGGTCCGCTGATAGTTGTGGATGGCGTACCGATCTCCTCCAGCCTCGGTGATCGCTTTTCACAAGGACAATCATCAAACTCAACCTTCGACGCTCCTTATGTTGTTAACCCGTTAAGCACGATCAATCCCGATGATATTGAGTCGGTAGAAGTACTTAAAGACGCCGCTTCCGCAGCCATATATGGCTCAAGGGGATCGAATGGCGTGGTCCTTATCACGACCAAAAAAGGCAAAAAAGGTGAGAAGGCGCAAATTAATTTCAGTGCTTACGCAGGGGTTCAGCAGGTCACTAAAAAAATTGATGTGATGAACGCACAGCAGTTTGCCGAGTATACCAAACGTACAAGAGATCTGGCCTGGGTATTTAAGGATCCGGCAAACAATTCACCAGACGACCCATTAAATATCAGGGGGCCGCAGGAAAGATATCCAAGTTATTTGCTTCCATATCTGAACGGTGAAACAGGGTTGACGGATACCGACTGGCAGGATGAGATATTCAGGAATGCACCTACGCAGAATTACGAAATATCAGCCGGCGGAGGAACAGGCAAAACCAGGTATTACGTTTCGGGGAATTACATGAACCAGCAGGGAATAGTTGTGAATTCCGGGATGAAACGATATAGCGGAAGAATAAATTTCGAAACCAATCTGACCAATTCCGTAAGGATCGGCGCAAATTTGAATCCATCCTATTCATCGCATAAAATAGTGCAAACAGAAAAAAATCATGGTAAGGAAGGTGTGATCATCATAGGTCTTATGTATCATCCAAACCTTCCTGTAAGAAATGCTGATGGCAGTTTGGCGCTCGGTGGAATGCTGAACACACAACGATCAGGAGAATCAAATGTTGCAACCATAGAAAATCCCGTAGCGCTGGCCGAAATGATTGATAACACTCTTGCGCATTCAAGGTTGTTGGGAAATACATTTCTCGAGGTGGACATTTTAAAGAACCTCACATTTAAAACTTCTTTGGGATTAGATATCAATTATATGGACCGCTTCTTTTACCGGCCCAAGGTTTTGAACTCTGCCGCTGAGCCTGCACCAACTTCGACAATGAACTATGCGTTCACAAATAATTCTTCAACATTTAACATATTGTCGGAAAACACGCTGGTTTATGATAAGTCCATCAACGATCATAAATTCAATGGCTTATTGGGATTTACCAGTCAGAAAGAGGTCAACTCGCGTCAGTACCTGGAAGGACGCAATTTTCCTAATGATAATGTGACCACTTTGAACGGAGCAAGCAGCACGAATGGGTATTCGGAAAAAAGAGAATGGTCGCTTCTTTCCTATTTCGGGCGCTTGTCTTATTCCTTCGATGATAAATACCTGTTTACAACATCTGTAAGAAGAGACGGCTCATCAAGGTTTGGCAAGAACAGCAAGTGGGGATGGTTTCCGTCATTCTCAGGCGGCTGGAGAATTTCTTCAGAACCGTTTTTTCCGAAGCTTTCTGCTGTAAGCGATCTGAAGCTGAGAGCGAGTTATGGCCTTACAGGCAATACTGATATTCCTTATTACGGAGGCACAGCTTTGTTGGGAGCTACCAATTATCCTTTAGGAAATAATGGCCAGAACGGCCTGTCGCCCGTCACCTCACCCAATGCTGACCTGTCGTGGGAAACCACCAGGACAATAGATGTAGGGCTCGACATTGGACTTTTTGGAGGCAAGGTAAATTTTACAGCTGATTATTATAAGTCGAACACCAACGACCTTTTATTGGATGTAAAAGTGCCGGGCTCTTCCGGTTTCAGCAATTCTTTACGCAATATCGGAGAAATTGAAAATAAGGGATTTGAATTTATGATTTCGACGGATCAGCGCATAACCTCCAACCTGACCTGGTCAGGCAATTTTAATTTTTCCACGAACAGGAACAAGGTTATCTCATTAGGCCCTGGCCAGGAACAATTCCTTGCAAGCGGTGGATTAACGGAACCTGCATTCATTGTTCGTGTAGGTGAACCCATCGGTTCGTATTTTGGATACAAGGTATTGGGAACATTTCAAACACGTGAACAATTTGATAACACACCACATCTGCAGGGAGTGAACCAGGACGTAGGCGATTTTATATATGCCGATGTTAATAATGATAAAGTGGTGAATGCTGATGATAGGGTGATTCTTGGTGACAACAATCCCGATTTTACCTGGGGGTTCAATAGTACCCTCAGGTTCAGGAGCTTTGATCTTGGTTTCAATATCCAGGCTAAACAGGGCAATGAAATGTTCAATGCAATGCACAGGTATCTTGCTGAAACATGGGGCAACAATTTAGCCGTCTATCTGAACGAAGATGCACCCCGCCCTGTTTGGGGAGTAGGTTCACAAAGCCATACAAGACCATCAAGTTGGCATGTAGAAGACGGATCATTCGTAAGGGTAAGGAATCTTTCTCTTGGGTATTCTTTCCCATCCAGGTTATTAAAGAGCGTGCACGGTGCCTCTGCCCGGATATACTTATCAGCGCTAAACCCATTTACATGGACCAGTTATTCAGGATATAACCCTGAAGTATCAAGCAATTTCGGTGATGCTATAAGAGCAGGAGAGGAGTTCGGAAATTACCCCGTTGCCAGGTCCTTCATAGCAGGGATTAATATATCATTTTGATTTATTCAAAGAATTAAATAATGAAAAAGCTATATACTCTTATAATCATAGCAGCATGCACAGGCTGCAGTAAAGACTTTATAAACCTGGTGCCAATTTCGGATCAAAGCATTGAAGCATTCTATAAAACAGAAACGGACATTGCGCAGGCAGTGATCGGCACTTACGATGGGCTTCAGGGTTTGTATTCGGGAAACTTCGCTTATTTCATGGAAGTTCCATCAGATAATTCTTATAATAGCAACACTACCGGCAACGGGGGAGCCAATGCTGATTTTGATAATTTTACGCTCGCCTCCAGTAATTTTATTTTGAACGATACCTGGAATGGTTGCTACAGGGATATCCAGCGATGCAATATTATTCTGAACAGAATTGATGCAGTTACGATGAACGATGGCATCAAAGAGAACAGGAAGGGTGAAGTTAAATTCATCAGGGCGTTATTGTATTTCAACATGGTAAGAATATGGGGAGATGTTCCATTGATCGTTGATGAGATCGATGATCCGTTCGAAGCCTTTGTTCATCAGAGAGATCCCGTTGATAAGGTGTACACCCAGATCATTACTGATCTTGAAGACGCGATTGCAGCGCTTCCTGTTAAATGGAGCGGGGCAAACGATATAGGACGTGCTACCAAAGGTTCCGCCAGAACGCTTCTTGGAAAAGTGTATTTAACAAGAAAAGATTTTGTAAAAGCCAATGCAGAATTGGCAAATATCATCAGTTCAGGAACATATAAGCTGGTGCCTGATTTTGCAAAGGTGTTTGGTGTGGAAAATGAAAATAATATTGAATCGATTTTCGAGATCCAGTATAAAAGTGATGCGTTTGGAGAGGGAGGAGGAGATGGTGGTCTGTTTTCTTCAGGGGACGGTAATAACTGGCCATCAGCTAATATGCTGAAATTATTTGTCAACAATAGTGACAAAAGATTTGATGCATCAGTAGATACAACTTTCAATTCTCCAAAGTTTGCAAAACAAAAAGCCGTCAGGGGCGCTGATGGATCTTTCGGTTCTAATGTTGTTGTACTCAGGTATGCTGATGTTTTGCTGATGGCAGCCGAAGCCCTTAATGAGATCGGTTATAACAATGGCAATGCATTTAATTACCTGAATCAGGTAAGGCAAAGGGCAGGTGCATCCGTTTATGATCAGTCTACTTTACCCGATCAGAAAAGTTTCCGCACTGCAATTGAACTTGAAAGAAGACTGGAACTAACATTTGAAAATCACAGGTGGTTCGACCTGCTAAGGACCGGAAGGGCTCTTGAAGTAATGTCCACAGCCGTAGGAGGCTCTGCATTTGTCCTGGATATCAAGCCGCATCATTTATTGTTCCCGATCCCGTTGGAACAAGTTGATGCAAGCGCCGGCAAAATTATTCAGAACCAGGGCTACAAGTAAAAACTGAAAATCAAAATGAAATATTCATATTTAACTATTCTCTCCGTTCTGGTCTCGTTATTGTGCCTGGGGCAAACTACCGGAAATGAGAAACCGAAATTTGGAACTCCGCCAGAAAAAAGCAGGGATTCTTTTCACGGGCAGGCTGTTGTGGGGCCCCAGGAAGATGGCAGCTATATTGTCGGTACATCACAAATAATCGATCCGGTTGGGTATACGCAGACTTTCCCCGGACGACCTGTGGATATTGCATTAAATTCTGAAGGAACGATAATGGCCGTGAAAAACATGTCAGGTATAGTATTCTTCAACGTAAAAACGCGTTCAATAATACAGACGCTTGAACTACCGAAAGGTGTAGGCAATTCTTATAATGGAATAGGCTGGGGGGCGGGCGATAAGAAAGTCTGGACTACCGATTCCAAAGGTTTTCTCCGTTCTGCAAGTCAAAAAAATGGAAGTTCATTTAATTGGGATGATGCAATAGAACTTCCCGCTATCGCCTTTAAGGAAGAGGCATTTTTTGACCGGGTACAAAAAGGGTCATATCCCGGAGGGTTTGCGATTGACAATAAGAATGAGATCATTTATGTGGCCCTGAATCGAAATAACGAAATAGGCATAGTTAATTTAAAGACGGGGAAACTTGAAAGGAAAATTCCAGTCGGGATTGCACCTTACTCAGTAGTTCTTAAACAGAACAAGGCTTATGTTACCAACTGGGGT
>NZ_DATHKG010000038.1:0-3635 GCF_035489435.1 Flavitalea sp. | reverse complement strand
TAAGATCGGTTTGTATATTAGATCGTGAAGGGAATTGCAAAACGAATATCAGCTCAATTGTCAATTAGCGCTAAATAAGTGATTGGCTTATACACATGATTTGATGCTGATTGAATGATGAGACAAGGAACCTGCTATAGCAGAATGGTAAGAATTGTTATGACTAGTATGATATTCCCCCAAGTGGATGAGCTAGTTGGGAGCGGGATTGTGCCTTTGCGCGGCCTTCGTACCGTGGTCCGAGTTACTGAAGCCGATCAGGGCGATACTGCAATTAGCACTTGAAGAAACCCTAACAAAGCTGATCAGGGCAAAAAAAGCCGATCGGAGACAACAACAAAGAACGGCATAACGAAAGGTATTAACCACGGGACACAGCCGCAAAAAGGCACAATCCCGCTCCCAACAGTGCGAAGAAGCGACCAAAAATGTTGCAAGCAGGAACGTTTCAAAAGTTGAAAGATATCCCACGCCGAGGTAGATTATTGAGTTCTGATTTTACCCGCCAATATCGTAGTGCCAAGCCCTAATAATGCGACCAGGATCAGGGACCAGCGCAGGCTCAACAGTTCAGCTATGAATCCAATGATCGGCGGACCTATCAGGAATCCAAGAAAGCCTATCGATGAAACGGCTGCCAGTGCCAATCCCGGCAACATTGTTTTGGATTTTCCCGCCAGGCTGTAAGCCAGCGGAACTACTGAAGAAACACCGATACCTATCATAAGGAATCCAATGGTAGCGTAAACCAGGGTTGGGAAAGCAACGGCGAGTGACATCCCACTGACAATAGTGATCCCGCTTATTTGTAAAATACGTTTGATGCCAAACCTTGTGACCAGCCAATCGGCGGCAAAACGACCTCCCGCCATGGTGCTCATAAAAGCAACATATCCCACCCGGCTCAGTTCCACGGGTGCCTTTACCACCTTCTCAAAATAAATGGAGCTCCAGTCGAACATTGTCCCTTCACAGATCATGGACGCAAATGCAATCATTCCAAGTTTGACGATATAGTTATCTGGTTTTACAAATATTTTTCCTTTGGTTACCTTGCCATGATTGGCATCCCTGGGCAGTATGTAAGGGCGGGCAAGTATCATCAGGATGAAAGCAACCACATAGATAATAATGAAATGTGTCAACGGTGGTATATGGTCAGCAACCATAAAAGAACTAATCAATCCACCCAGGAAGCCTGCCAGGCTCCAGAGCCCATGGAAAGAGGCCATGATGCTGCGACGGTACAATCTTTCCACGCCAACACCCTGGGTATTGACAGAAATATTACTAAGATTACCACAGATGCCAAAAAAGAAAAGTCCGAGGGCAAGCTGCCAGACGGTGGTGACCGTACCCAGCAGAACCAGGCCGGCCGGGTACATCAATGCTGCGATTGTCAGTGTTCTTTTACTGCCAAAGCGGCTAACCAGGTAGCCGGATAAACCCATTGCAGCAAGTTGACCCACAGGCAACGCAAACAAAACGGCGCCGAGACCGGCATCGGTAAGTCTCAGAAGATTTTTGATATCAGGAATACGGCTGGCCCAGGTGCTGAATGTCAGTCCCTGGAGAAAAAAGAAAACGCTGACTCCGACCCGGTAATAACGTTGTGTAGGAAATGATAGTGAAAGATTCATGATCGCTGTAATTTGATGTATTATGGCAGCAATCCTTAACGGATCACAAAGATAAAATTCTTTCCCCGCAAATCAGCCATCTCTTCCGCCGTTACCTGGTAATTTACTCAATTACCTTTATGGTCCCATCGTGGTACCCTGCAATAACTTCAGATACAAGGCTGTTTAAGAACAGTCCTGTTTCAACCACCCCCGGAATTTCATGAAGTGTCTGGTTCAGTAAAAAGGGTTCTGTAATGGACCCAAAACTGCAATCTGCAATCAGGTTTCCGTTATCTGTAATAAAATCTTTGCCATCCCGCTGACGCATAACTACTTCAGCTCCTAATATACGGATATGAGATAACGTAAGTGACAAAGCAAATGGAACCACTTCTACCGGCAACGGAAATTTGCCCAAAGTTTTAACCAATTTTGATTCGTCGACCACCACTATGTAACGAAGGCTATTAAATGCGAGGATTTTTTCACGGAGCAATGCGCCTCCCCCTCCCTTGATAAGATTATGATCTTCATCCACTTCATCTGCCCCATCAATATAAAGATCGATATGGTCAATCTCTGTAAAATCAACAGTAGGAATGTTCAGTTCTTTTGCTATTTTTTCTGACTGAACGGAACTGGAGACGGTCCTGATTTTCAAACCCGCCTGAACCATTTCCCCGAGTTTATGTATCGCATGAAAAACGGTGGAACCGGTTCCAAGGCCAACAATCATTTCATTTTTCACAAAACCGGCAGCTTTTTCTGCGGCAATTTTTTTAGCATCCATCAGGCAATCTTTTTAGCATCAATTATAGGTGATATTTTTATCTGGTATTTATTATTTGTTTATTCCATCCATTCATTTTTTCAAATGTTGTTTATTCCATCCTTTCATTTTCCCAGAAGGTTTTACAGGGCCGTTTCATTGAGCAGGTAAACGGTACAGCTGCGGGCTCCATGGGCGCCTATGACCAGGGATTGCTCAATATCAGCGGTTTTAGAAGGGCCGGCGATAAATAATCCATAACCCTCCTTGTCTACTTCAATATGGCGGTAAGCTTCGTGCATATCCAACAATATTGCTCCGGCATCAAGCAGTATGAACAGGTGTTGACAGATAAAAGGCAACAACCGATTTATAAACCGGGATTCGTACAACCAGACCGATCCGTTTTCGGCCACCCCGAAAGATGCGGAAATAAAAGCCGTGTCAATAGATTCAAGCTCGGCAGCAGATTGCCTCGCGGTTATATTCAGATTCCCCTCCCCAACACCCGGACAAAGACATGCCACCTTCAACCCTTGCTGTTTAAGAACAGACAGGTTAGCTGCTATTGCTGAGCTGTTATCAACTTCCACTACTTTGCCACCGATGCCTTCCAGGATGGTGCGGAACTTCTGAATTTTTACAAACCGCTCTTTGTCCAATGAAGCAGCCAGAAGCTCAGGCGCCGGAAGTTCAGGCAATGGTAAAGCCGATGGTTTATTTGCCGTTACCTGGTTTAAGATCCTTTCTCTTGAATTCATTGTCCTGGCTATTTCTTGTTTTTTATATACCAATCCCGGAAGCTTTCCCGTGGTGGATCCGGCATCTCTCTCTGTTTATACCAGGGATTTAATTTTTTTGATTTAAAAAGCATAGGGAACAAACGCATGAACCAACGTCCCGTCTTCCCGGAGGTTCTGTAAATACGCGGATTGTTCAGCACCGAAGCCATCATTTTCATCACCAGGGATTTGCCTTTGCCGGTTTGGTTCGCAGCCGCAAGTACCTGCCGCCACTTCCAGAGCTGGTTGTGAATATCGATTTTTACCGGGCAAACATTGCTACAAGAGCCACATAAAGTAGAAGCAAAAGGCAGATCCGCATTTTTCTTCATATCAATATTAGGCGAAAGTATCGCGCCGATCGGACCTGCCACCGCATTGTGATAGCTGTGTCCGCCACTTTTCCTGTATACCGGGCAGGTATTGAAACAAGCGGCACAACGAATACATTTCAGCGAATTT
>NZ_DATHKG010000037.1:0-2959 GCF_035489435.1 Flavitalea sp. | reverse complement strand
AAAGGGCCATACAGTACCAGACTCACCAGTGAACTCAAAAGGTCCATTGGGGTAAATGGTATCACTGCATGTGGCTTTTTCACAAAGTTATTAATAAGGTGATATCGATGAAACCGATCGAAGACTCACCACTCACCACTTATCTCACAGCTTTTCCCGGTCACTCTTAAACCTTTCCCATTCAAACGGAATTACCTCCTTCTCTTTCCCATCAACCCAAACCTTACCTCCCAGGAAAAAAGTTTTTGCCGCCTGCACACCTTTTATGAACAATTCTTTTTTTGCCTTTTCATCCATTCCAAAATTCAGCCAGTTATATTCTGCTGCATCAATATATCCAATACATTGTTCATATACTGCGTTCCGTTTCAGAAAGTCGCGGTCATAATAAAATCTTACTGTACTGAAAACTGTCATCAGGTATTTAAAAAGACTTCTTGATTCAGGTTCTTCCTTACCCGGACTGATATGTTTTTCATCTTCCAGCTTAACTCCGAAAGTAGGGAGCCGGGCTATCCGCACGTTCGGGTTGTGGAAAACATTTATCGGGAAATTTGACAATATGCCACCATCTACAAATAAAGAAATTTTCGGTGCGCTGGTCCTCTTATCTTTCAATGTAGCTTTCATCTTTTGCAGCTTACTGGTATTCTGAACCTGCTGAGGCACTGCAACCCGGAAAGGTTCAAAAAATATCGGGATCGACATGGAAGCCCTGACAAAATCTGCGGGGTTAACGGAACCAGGATCGACCCAATAATCCGGAGCCATCAATGGAAATTCTACTTTTGTCTGAACTGTGATATCGCTGGCAACAAGCGTGAGATAAGGATAAGGTACAGAAACATCATCCCCGGGGATATGTTGAGCTTTTCTTTCAGCCCGCATTTCGATGTTGCTATATCGCTCAGTCATTTTCTGTTCAAGTTCAGCCAACGTATTAATATTATTCCTTTGTAAAATTTCTGTTATCCAACTATGAAAATTTTTCCCGGTATTGATACCGAAGCCTGCCCGATCAAACCTTAACCTGAAATAAGAGAATAAACAAAACTGGATTACCAGCGTTATAACAGAAACTAAAGCCAGTGCGCTGAAAATTTTATGGATTACACTGAACACTGGTGATAGCAATAAATTTGCAACTGTCTGCTGAAGTACTATTATGTATAATGCATAAATTATAGGGATCACAATTGAACAACCAATCAGAAATTTCAAAAGACTTGTGCCAAACCGGTAATTGATAAAAATCCGGATCAATCTTTTTGCCAGCCAGTGTCCATCTACCAGTTGCCATAAATCATAACTGAGCAGTTCATGAAGCATGATCTCCGACTGAAGTTTGAAATCATGTTCCGGGTAATTTTTTTTATCGACTGATGCAAGCATTATTGTAGTAATGGCTCCCGCACTGGTGCCCGCGAGTCTCAAAAAACGAAATCCAAGTTTTTCCAGTACATAAGTATAGCCGATCAGCGCAATTCCCAACACTCCGCCTCCCTCCTGGACATAATTCACATATTCATATTCAGTTTTTTCATCCCTGAAAATGAGATCAGAATAAATTGGTTTTTTCCCGTTGTTTAACTGCCTGAGACTATCATCTATTTCCTGGATCAACCTGTCTGCGCCTGTTTCGTCAATGAATTGCCTGACCGATTTGTTGGTTGCTGACATAGAATATTTTTAATCACTTAAAATACGACTTTCTGAATTATTCATTAGTTTCATCCGGTCATTTATATATTTGATGCCCTGCGAGGGCATAGCCCAGGTGGATCAAATACTTTCGATGGGCGTTTCATATCTTTAAAAACCAAACTTGCCAGATGAATAACAAACTGCGACTGATATTGATTGCACTTTTTACTACAGCAGCCCTTATTTATAACGTTAATGGATATTCGCAAAAGTATGAGGCGAACTGGCAGTCTATAGACAGCCGCCCGATACCTTCATGGTTTGAAGACAGTAAGTTCGGCATTTTTATACATTGGGGTTTGTATTCTGTACCGGCCTGGGCACCAACAGGGCCGGAAATTCCAACTTATTCAAAATATGCAGAATGGTATGGCAAGCGACTAACTGATAATGATGCCGTTGGTAAAATGTTCCAGGCTCATCATCTTAAAACCTATGGCCCTGATTTCAAATACAATGATTTTGTAAAAGATTTCAAAGCTGAAATGTTTAACCCTGATCAGTGGGCAAGCCTTTTCGAGCGCTCGGGCGCCAAATATGTAGTGTTGACATCTAAACATCATGAAGGTTTTCCACTTTGGCCAAGTGAACATTCCTGGAACTGGAACGCTATGGATGTCGGCCCACACCGTGACCTGGCGGGCGACCTCTCAAAGGCTGTTAAAAAGAAAGGATTAAAAATGGGTTTTTATTATTCATTATACGAATGGTATAATCCATTATATAAACAGGATGTGAACAGATACGTGGATGAACATATGATCCCACAAATGAAGGACCTGGTGAACAGGTACAATCCCGACCTGGTTTGGACCGACGGCGAGTGGGATCATCCGAGCGAGGTTTGGAAAAGCACCCAGTTCCTGAGCTGGCTTTTTAACGAAAGCCCGGTTAAAAAAGATGTTGTTATCAATGATCGCTGGGGTAAGGAAACCAGAAGCAAACATGGTACGTTCTATACAACAGAGTATGATCTTGTTCATAGTGATAATGCCTCCGGGAAAATGATCGCTCATCCGTGGGAAGAATGTCGCGGTATAGGAGGTTCATTTGGATATAACCGCAATGAGAACCTCGAAGATTATTCAAGCACCAGGGAATTAATTAAAATACTTATCGATAAAGTTGCACGTGGTGGCAACCTGTTACTCAATATAGGGCCCACAGCAGATGGCCGTATACCTGTTATCATGCAGCAAAGATTACTTGATATTGGCAAATGGCTGAAAACAAACGGGGAAGCTATCTATGGAAG
>NZ_DATHKG010000036.1:0-10021 GCF_035489435.1 Flavitalea sp. | reverse complement strand
AAAGGGCCATACAGTACCAGACTCACCAGTGAACTCAAAAGGTCCATTGGGGTAAATGGTATCACTGCATGTGGCTTTTTCACAAAGTTATTAATAAGGTGATATCGATGAAACCGATCGAAGACTCACCACTCACCACTTCACTCATAACTCATAACTCATAGTTCATAACTCAAATACCTGACTCATAATTCATAACTCATAATTCTTTTTAACTAGTTTAGAAGATAATTGCATGCGCCTGTAAAACCTAAACATATGAAGCAAAAATTTTTTGTGCTGTCAGTGATTCTTTCAATTTCTCTTTTTTCCTGTAAAGAAAATGGACCCTCTAAACAACAAACCAATGGCGTCGATACGCTTACGGCAGCACAGCAGCGATTGCCATCAAACGCTCTGAAGGGTCTTGTTACTTCTGAAGGCCTGGAAACCAGCGTGATGGCAACAGAGCCATTTTTCCGCAATCCAACCAACATAGATGTAGACGACCGGGGGCGGGTTTGGGTAACTGAAGCCTATAATTATCGTCCAAATATCAATGGAAACCCTACTAATGCACTCGGCGACAGGATAATGATTTTAGAGGACACTAACGGCGATGGAAAAACGGACACCTCGAAGGTTTTTTACCAGGGCCCGGAATTAAATGCGCCTCTTGGAATCTGTGTTCTCGGCAACCGGGTCATTGTTTCACAAAGCCCTTATGTCTGGTCATTTTATGATGATAATGGCGATGATAAAGCAGATCGAAAAGAAATTCTTTTCCAGGGGATCGGTGGCCAGCAACACGATCATGGCGTACACGCCTTCACGTTTGGCCCCGATGGAAAACTCTATTTCAACTTTGGAAATGAAGGCAAAACCCTCAGAGATAAAAACGACAGGCCGGTCAGAGACCAGGATGGAGAGATTATTGGCCCGGACAAATACCGCCAGGGTATGGTCTTCCGCTGCAACCCAGACGGATCTCAGGTGGAAGTGCTGGGTCATAATTTCCGAAACCCTTTCGAAGTAGCTGTTGACAGCTATGGCAATTTGTGGCAAAGTGATAATGACGATGATGGCAACCGGGGAGTAAGGATAAACTACATCATGTGGTATGGCAATTATGGCTTCACAGATGAAGTAACGGGTGCAGGCTGGTCTGCAAGCCGTACAAATATGGAAGATTCTATTCCTTTCAAACACTGGCACCTTAATGATCCCGGTGCCACGCCTAACCTGTTACAAACAGGAGCGGGTTCGCCAACGGGAATGGTGATTTATGAAGGCAATGCTTTACCCGAACGTTTTCTTAACCGGATGATTCATTCTGATGCGGGACCAAACGTGGTGCGTTCTTATGATGTAGCTAAAAAAGGTGCGGGTTATACGGCGACCATTAATAATATACTGAAAGGGGAGAAAGATCAGTGGTTCAGACCAGCTGATGTTTGTGTGGCTCCTGACGGATCGCTTATAGTTGCAGATTGGTATGATCCGGGAGTTGGTGGCCATGCCGCAGGCGACCAGACCCGCGGGAGAATCTACAGGGTTGCAAAACCGGGCACTCCCTACCAGGTAACCAGGGCGGATTATAATTCCCCTGAATCAGCTGAAGCATCGCTTCAAAGCCCTAACCTCGCTACCCGTTATAAAGCGAGAATGGCTTTGGAAAAAATGGGCTCAGCAGCAATACCCGTACTTGAAAAACGCTGGCAATCTGATGGAGCGCCAACAGCAAAGGCCCGTGCTTTCTGGACCTTGCTCGTGGTAAATAAAGCAGGTGCAAATAAATATCTGGCAGATGCCCTTAAGTCCCGAAACCCGGAACTACGAATAATGGGTATAAGAGCAGCAAAGGGCAGAACTGATTTTATAGACCAGGTAAGACATCTTGTTGCCGATACTGATCCTCAGGTAAGGCGCGAGCTCGCGATCTCACTTCATCATTTAAAAGCATCCGGAACCCGCGACCTGTGGATACAACTTGCACTTCAGCATGACGGCGAGGACCGTTGGTATCTCGAAGCCCTGGGTACAGGCGCCGACCGTCAATGGGATAGTTTTATGGCTGATTATCTTTCCAAAGTAAAAGATCCGATAAAATCCAGCGCTGCCCGGGATATCATCTGGAGATCCAGGACAAAGCTGGCAATTCCTTATCTCGCGATGTTGGCTGGTGATGCAGCTGAGCCTTTAAAAAGCCGCCTTCGTTATTTCCGCGCTTTCGATTTTAACAGCGGTCCCGAAAAAGCAAAGAGCCTTTTGGGTTTGTTAGAGAAAGCAGGTATAAACGATACAGCTGTCAAAAAGCTTGTACTGAATCACCTGGATGAAGCCGCCGTCAGAAACTCTGAACTGGCACAACGTGAATTAAAACAACTGTTGCAAACAATGGCGGCTTCACCTGGCGATGAATATATACAACTGATAAGAAGATATAATGTAAAAACGGAGAATGAAAATTTGGTGAAGCTGGCTATTGAAAAACCTGATCGCTCGCTTGGCAGAAATGCTGCCGGTCTTTTATTTAAACTGAATGGCCTCCCATTGATCTGGAAAATAATTAGCGGTTCTGATACCAGTGCTCAAAGACAAATGCTTGGAGCAATTGGTTCTGTTGGTACTACGGAATCTGTTGATCTCCTGCAACAACTGGCATTTAATAAAAAGTATGGGGAATACATTAACCGACAGGCTGCATTGCGAATCGGTAACAGTGGAACCGGTGAAGACAGGGTACTCATGATTCTTAAAAAGAAACAAGTGCCCGCTCCATTGGTGCCTCTTGTTGTGAAAAGTGTTTCCAGGGCCTGGCGCGGATCAGTTCGTGAAGAAGCCGCCTCTTATTTACCTGATACAGGCTCCGCCAAATCAGCACCGCCTCCAACTATCGCCGAACTTGCCAGCCTTAAAACGGACAGAAATGCCGGGGTTGAAGTATATAAAACCTATTGTGCAACCTGCCATGTAACCGGTAACAGTGGATTTGATTTTGGTCCTGCGCTTACGGAAATAGGATCCAAGTTACCTAGAGAGGCTTTGCTGGAAGCTATTATTCATCCATCAGCTGGTATAGGTTTCGGATATGAAGGCTGGACTATAAAAATGAAAGATGGCTCTGCGAACGCGGGAATAGTCAAAAGCAAAACGGAAACAGATATCGAAATGGTAATGCCGGGTGGCAGTAAAACAAATATCAAAACAAGTGATATCGATGCGATGGAACAATTAAAAAAATCGATGATGCCGGAAGGACTGTATAAAAGTTTTTCAAAGCAGGATATGGCCAACCTACTGGATTACTTATCGGCGATGAAAAAGAAATAATTGCTCCAAAATCGGTAGATTTATAAGGCTAACGCTAACGTTCGCTTAACCCTTAACATCCAGCTTGTGCAAAGCACTGCCAATAATTCTACGGGCTTCCCGCTGCATTTCAGCCGGTGCCCATTCTTTTGCCCATTCTTTATATTTATTGATTCATTAACTGAAGGTCCTTCCTGACGGTATTATCAAATTGCGATAGTTCAATACCGGCAAGGTTTGGATAAAACACTCCTTATACTTTTGTCTCCTTTTTATCAGTTTCAGAACTAAAACTTAACAAATGAGAAAATGCTTTTTATCAAAAAGCGGTCTTCGACTAATGGTTGCAACAACTATGGCCGCGGGATTTTTTTATCTGCCTGAACAAGGGTATGCCGAAAGCCCCGCAGGCAAAAGGTTTGCAACTATTGAAAAGACCGTCACCGGAACAATTCGTGATTCAAGTAATTCGACACCGCTGTCTGGCGCTACTGTTAGTGTTAAAGGCGGAAACCAAAGCGTCACCACAGATTCGAAAGGCGCCTTTACCATTACAGTTGCAGATGACAATACTGTATTAGAAATAAGTTTTGTTGGTTATAATTCCATCGAAGTTATTGTTGGAAACAGAACCACGCTTGATTTGACTTTATCTTCAAATGCATCGGACCTGGCACAGGTTGTTGTTGTGGGTTATGGTACACAAAATAAAAAAGATATTACCGGTGCAGTAAAATCTGTCAAAGCAGAATCGTTTAACCGCGGTATCATAAACTCACCACAAGAGCTTCTGCAGGGAAAAGTTGCGGGGGTAAATATTACTTCGGCCAGTGGAGAGCCCGGTGCGGTCCAGGGTATTACCGTAAGGGGGCCCGGTGGAGTCAGAACAGGATCCACACCGTTGTTTGTCGTAGATGGTTTACCACTTGATAACTCAAGTACAGGTGGTGGCGATCCTTTAAACTTTCTCAATCCACAGGATATCGAATCTATGGATGTTTTGAAAGATGCATCTGCAACTGCTATCTATGGTTCACGTGGAGCAAACGGTGTTATCATCATTACCACCAAGAAAGGGAAAACGGGTAGTTCTACACTCGGTTTTTCAAGTAATGTTGGTTTTTCAAAAATTGCACGTGCGATACCGGTTTTATCTTCTTCCGAATTCAGGACCGAGGTTCCAAAACTTGGCGGTGCGCTCGACGATAAAGGCGGGAACTCAGACTGGCAGGATGAGGTAACCCGAACCGCAATTACTACCAACAACAACCTTACCTTAAGTGGTGGCGCAAACAAGCTGACTTATTTTGCTTCATTCGGTGCTCAACAACAGGAAGGAATCATTAAGACCAACGACATGTCCCGGTATTCAGGCAGGTTCAATGCAACTCAGAAGTTTCTTGACGATGATCGGTTAACCATTGACGTTAACCTTGCAGTTGCTCAAACAAAAAATGAACGCCCTCCATACCAAACCATTGTCGGAGATGCCCTAGGAAATAATCCCACATATCCTGCTTATGGCCCCGATGGAAAACCCGCGGTTCACCAGCTAATCAATAATCCTTTACTCAACTTCGAACTGGATAAAGATATCACGACAATAACCCGTATACTTGGATCCATTTCGCCGTCTTTGAGAATTATCAAAGGATTGGTTTACCGTTTGAATTTTGGAGTTGATTATTCAACAGCTCACCGTGATGTCGAAGCCCTTCCTTTTGCCCAGCCTCAAAGACTTGGCCGGCTGGAAAGCTATGAAACCTGGAACCGGAACAGGTTGATTGAAAATTACCTGACCTATACTTTCAAAAAAGGTAATCACGATTTCAGCGTGCTCGGTGGTCATTCATATCAAAAAGTGTTTGTGCAGGGGCGCGTTTCAAGCATTAATACATTTCCTATCGGGGGAGTAGAGCCTATTTACAATCCGGGAGTAGGTCAGGAACTGACCCTGACTAATAACCGGCCCACAGGTAGCGCCGTAATAAACGAGTTACAGTCATTTTTCGGACGTGTTACCTACCAATACAATAACAAGTATTTGCTCACTGCAAATTTCCGGGCTGATGGCTCTTCAAAATTCGGTTCTAATAACAAGTATGGTTATTTCCCTTCCTTCTCGCTCGGATGGAAGATCTCTGAAGAAACATTCATGCAGAATACAGGTTTCACAAACCTGAAACTCCGTGCAGGCTGGGGTCTCACCGGCAACCAGGAGATTCCATCAAAGATTACTCAGGGTTTATATAAATCAGAGGTAACCGGCACTGTTAGTTACCCGCTTTATAGTTCAGGTGCTTATCCCGGTGGTATTACTTTCGCAAGATTGCCAAATCCGGATATCCAGTGGGAAGTCTCTACCCAAACAAATATTGGTCTTGATTTCGGATTGCTGAATGGCAAACTGAATGGTTCCATTGACGTTTTCAGAAAAGTATCAAGCAATATCCTGCTTGAAGTAATCCCGGCCGATCCGATTCAGCCGGCAACTACTTTCTGGACAAATGTTGAAAACATGGAAATCACTAACAACGGTCTTGAGATCGATCTTGAATACCGTAATAAAACCGGATTTGGCCTTACCTATGGCGTTGGTGGAAATATTACATTCCTTGATAATGTTGTTGAAAATTCCCCCTATTCAGTTATTCCTTCAGGCTCTGCATCAGGATCAGGTCTTACTTCAGCAACTGTGAACGGCTATATCAATGGTCAGCCAATTGGTACCTTTTACCTGCAGGAGTGGACAGGTTTCAACGCCAATGGCATCAGTACCTACAAGGATACTGACAAGGACGGCATTGTGACAGACAAAGATCGTATTGCTGCTGGTACTGCGCTTCCAAAGGTGTTATATAGTTTCTTTGGAAACCTGTCATATAAAGGGTTTGATCTGAATGCAAACTTCAACGGCGTTTCAGGTAATAAGGTCTATGATAATACAGCGAACTCAATCTTTTACAAACTTAAATTGTCGAAAAACACAAATACAACACGTGCAGCAATTGAGTATCCAAATGAATCAGTAAACAATGCGGCTCAGGTAAGTACAAGGTACTTGAAAGACGGGGCCTGGTTCCGGCTGAACAGTCTTTCACTGGGATATTCATTTAACACGGTAGGGCTTGGCATTGGCAACTGGGTTAAAGGATTACGCTTGTCTGTAACCGGTCAGAATCTTTTCGTTGTAACTAAATACGACGGTTATGATCCTGAAGTAAATACAGACAGAACAGTAAATGGTGTGTCATCATATGGTATTGATTATTTAAGTTATCCGAAAGCCAGGTCGGTGATCTTTGGATTAAACGTTACTTTTTAAAACCCGCTACATGAAAAAGAAAATATTTAGTCTGATGCTGATGGGTTCATGCATCACGATGATAAACAGTTGTACAAAATTAAACGAGACCGTACTCGATGAGTCATCAGTAGCGGGCCTTACCGATAAACAAATTGCCGAAGGCATTATCGCGCCGGTATATGCTTTACTCCCGAGCGTATTTCAGCACACAACATATTTTACCCTACAGGAGATTTCGACCGATGAAGCTATACTTCCTTATCGCGGCGGTACAGACTGGGGTGATAACGGAATCTATCTTGCGATGCATAAGCATGAAACCACAAGTACCGACCCAAATGTGAGAGGTACCTGGAATAATATAGTACAGAGCATCTCACGCGCATTGACGGCAATTGTTGAGTTACCAAAAAGTAAGGATCCAAATGCGCCGGTTTTCCTGGCGGAAGCAAGGGCAATGCGTGCATATTATTCAATGCTGACTTTGGATTTGTTTGGAATTGTTTTCGTGAAAGAGGATCCGGTAGGTATTTCAGAAGTCATACGTGGACAGGCAGCAGTTGATTATATCAAAAGTGAATTACTGGCTGCCGAGCCATTACTTGACAATGCAACAGGGCCCGGACGAATTACAAAAGCCGGTGCCTGGGGTTTGCTTGCAAGGCTTCATTTGAATGCTGCTGTTTATCGTGACCCTTATGCTTCAACTTTTGCTTTTCAGAAAGAGGATATGGATAAGGTGGTTGAATATTGCGATAAGATCATTTCATCCGGTCAGTATGCACTGGCTGCTGAATATTTTTCATTATTCAATGATAACAACCATACAAATAAAGAATTGATTTTTGCGGTTGATCAGCGTGCCGATCTGAATGGCCATAATCGTATGGCTTATTTCTCACTCTCCGGCGACCAGTTTCCGTTACCAGCTTATACGGGTGCTAACGGAACCGATGGCCCTGGTATAACACCAACATTTTACCAGACCTGGGTAACCGCTAATGCACCCCTTGATCCGGCAAAAGGAGATCCCCGCTTTTATAAAGAGAACCTTTCTATCTATTCAAGTGCGAAAGACACCTGCGTTCCGGCCGCAAATTTCAATATCAACCGGGGCATTTTAAGAGGCCAGCAATATGGATTGTTAAGAAGAAATGGTGTGTTTCTGAAATGTGTCGATGGTAGTATGAAAGTGGGTCCGCTGTTTAACGATACCCGGAGCCGCCCAACACTTCCTGTAAACTTTACTGAAAGTATCGATTTTACTGTAGCTGGAAGTGACTATAACACAGGCTACCGGGTTGAAAAATATGAATTCAGCCGTGGCTCCGTAAGTGGAAGAAACTTTGGAGAACATGATATTGTTATTCTTCGTCTTGCCGATATTTACCTGATGCGTGCCGAGGCAAAGTTAAGAAGAGGTGATGCTGCTGCCACTGCTCTTACGGATGTCAACACGATCCGAGCGGCAAGAACAGCCACAACCCCGGCTAAACCGCTTACAGCAGTCGATCTGGAGCTGTTGTATCGGGAAAGAGGCTTCGAGTTTTATTGGGAATGTCTTCGCAGAACTGATATGATCCGTTTTGGCAAATACGAAGGAACCTGGACCGAAAAGACCAACACTGATAAAAACAAAAGAGTTTTCCCTATACCACAAACGGCTATAGATGGAGCCTCAAATCTTCCCGGTTACCTGGTACAAAATCAGGGCTATTAAATCAACCCTTGATAATCATTGTTGATTATCCCGCCTGATTAGATTTTATTAACTTCCTATTGTATAAGGGGGTGACTGTTCGGAACCCGAATGGTCACCCCCTTAAAATTGCTAACCAGTTAATCTTAATGTTGAGTATTATGTTCTAATAAGTTCATTCAAGCTTCGATTTGATTAACTTGATTGCTGTAGCCAAAACTGTTATCAAAAACTTGTTATGAAAAACATTATCTATCTCCTGCTTTTTATTTCGCCTTCCTTATTTTCCCAGGTAGTATTACCCCGAAGCACACCCGAAGCGCAGGGCGTTTCTTCTGTAGCCATTACTGCTTTTTTGGATGCTGTCTCAAAATCCCGGAATGAATTGCACGGATTTGTTTTTGTTCGCCATGGAAAAATTATTGCCGATGGTTGGTCGAAACCTTATGCCGATTCGTTGAAACATACCATGTATTCCACAAGCAAGAGCTTTACATCAACTGCAATAGGTTTCGCGGTTAGTGAAAGAAAACTTACTGTAAACGATAAGGTGATTTCATTTTTTCCAGAAGACTTACCTGCTAATCCAGGTAGTTTTCTAAAAAATCTTACTGTAAAACATCTGTTGACAATGACGGTTGGTCATCCAAACGATCCGACAGGCGCCATTATACCTAAAGCAGGATGGGTAAAGTCATTTCTCGCCACGCCGATAGCAGATACTCCCGGAACAAAATTTTTGTATAATTCCATGGCGACCTTTATGCTTTCTGCCATCATCCAAAAGGTAACCGGTGAAAAAGTAATAGACTACCTGGAACCAAGATTATTTAAACCTTTAGGCATTAATAACAAAGATTGGGAAACAAATCCGGAAGGAATTAATGTTGGAGGTTGGGGTCTCCGGATACGCACAATGGATATGGCAATGCTGGGACAATTATATCTGCAGAAAGGAAAATGGAATGGGAATCAGGTTCTTCCGGCAAGTTGGGTAGATGAAGCCAGCACGGCGCATATCATCCAGGATCGCTCAGCTACCCAGGAACAAAGAAGCAATAGTGACTGGTTACAGGGATATGGTTACCAGTTCTGGCGCAGCCGTTACAATAGCTTCAGAGCTGATGGCGCTTTTGGTCAGTACATTCTAATTTTTCCGGAGTTAGATGCAGTAATAGCCATAACAAGTGAAACACCTGATATGCAGGATGAACTAAACCTCGTGTGGAAATATATTTACCCGGCAATGAAAACAAAAGCTTTGCCAGCAAATGCATCAGCAGTGGCCGGGATGAAAAAAAGTGCTTTAAATCTCAGGATAAATCCATTCAGAATAGCCGCGGATTCCTCTGGAGCACCACAAAATATCGCCGCAATTGCAAACAGGACGCTAAAGCTGAAGAAAAATGAAAATGATTTTGATGGCCTTTCATTTAATATTTCTAAGGATATCGTAAAAGTGCAGGTTCAAACTTCAAGTGGGATTTATCCGGTAGTGTTTGGACAAAACGAATGGATTGCGGGTAGCAATGCCCTCAAAGGACCCGGATTAACCGCAAGAGCAGCTAACAGCATGGAAGGCTTACCGCCATTAAAAGTTACAGGACGGTTTCGCTGGAAAAATGCCACAACGCTGGAACTTGTGCTGCAATATGTTGAGAGCCCTCATCGTGAGATCTGGACCTGTTATTTTGATGATAAGAATTTCAAAATGGAAATAAGAA
>NZ_DATHKG010000035.1:0-9058 GCF_035489435.1 Flavitalea sp. | reverse complement strand
GATCAGAATTGTTTGCAAACTGTGCATCCTGGAATGTAAAAGCGTTGCCGCCGGGGAACACAAATTGTTGTGGGAGGGAAACTGGAAGTTCTTCAAAACTTGTTGCTGTAACAGCTTGCAGCCAGGTTTGTAACCAGCCATTGTCTTCACCATATAAGGTTATGTTGTGAGGGGTGTTGTCTAAAGTACTTTGGTCAGTATCTTTCTGGAACATGAGATTACCATGATCATCAAGTACTAAATTGAATACATCATAGCTGTGTATGAAAATGGCTAAGCCACCATAAGCCTTGTCGTTATACACTTCTTCTACATAAATTTCAAGTGTTTGACTCAGTGTTCCCTGTCCCGCACAAACAGAAAAATCAAGTGAAAAAGAGTTGATTACCTTCATGTAGTTGGCTGGATTTACCTTACCATTTGCTGTTACGCTCTGTTGATTAGACCAGGATACCAACTTGTCTGATTGGTTAGAGCTACTATCACCATTATAGACCTGGAAACCATCTGGAATTGATTCAATATTTTGAGTGTTGACCTGAAAGACATCGGCGTTATCCTTTTTTCCTAAATCAGTATAATTGGCAGTGACGATCGGAATAAACCAGTTTTGCTTCACATAACTCTTCAGCTGGTTATCAAGATATTTTGCAAAGGCGTCACGGTTTATGGAAATGGCGCCATCATATTTGTTTACATCTGCATTTGTATCCAGATCAGGGTTGTGACTGCTGCCATTGTCTTCCAGCCAGTTCCAGTTAAAGGGTGTACGGGTAAAATGAAGATAGGGTAGATGGAACCCAGGTATGATAAAGTGAGAAGCCGACGCAGGCAATTTATCTCCATTTACAGAAAAAACATAATTGAGCGTTGTGAGGTCCTGCTGGTCCACTGTAGGACTGCTTATTGCATTTCCACTGCCGTCAACAAATGGACCTATGAACCAATCCATTGCGGTAGGGACAAGCGAGGCAGTATTCTCGCTGGTTATTGCATAATTTAACGCCCCGCTTTGTGAAGTATAAGTACTGAAATAAGCATTTGCAAATTGCTGCATCAGCGGCGTAAAAACTGAACAGGTGCTGTCGATACCGGTAAGTGTGCTGGTGGGGTCCACCACTGCGCTGTCCAGGTCGAAAATTAATTGCTGAATGTTTAAGCCCGTACCACCTAAAGCAGCTATTGCCGCCAGTACGCTGGAATTGCTGGTCTTATTATTCAAGACATTAACCAGGTTGATATCCGCAAAAATATTGAACTCTTTAGCCAGTGTTTGTTTGATGTCAACCCAGGTTTTATTGTCGGGGTTCCAGAAGGCTACCTGTAACTGGAAACATAACAGGGAATAGCGGACACTGTTGCTGCCTGGTTTCAAAGTGAGGTAGTTGGTCAATAGATAATTCTGCGGATTGCCGATTGTAAAACTGAAAGCAAAATAAAACTGGCTGGTTGACAAGGTTTTTTGCTGCGCAACTGATACCGTTGGGCTTAACGGATCAATGTTGTTTGTAAGTTTTAGCAAGTCGGCTTTTTGAATAGACTGCGCATTGCCGGAGCCGTCTTTAATAAAATAAAATGTTACCGGCGTGAAGGTGGTTGAATCGGAATAATAAGTTTCGATAGCATTGTTTAATGCTTTTTGGGTTACGGCCACAACTGTGTCATAACCATACTTTGATTGTGCGAGATAAGAATTTTGAATACTCATAATTTTTGTTTTTAATTTTTAGAAATGTTGTTTGGTGTTACAATTGATAATCCGGGTTACATTTTTTCGTTCCGGGCAAAGGTTATCCCTTCACCTGTTCAGGCGTTTTTAAAAATCCATCCTTGTTTCTGTAATCCAGGCTGGTGATATTGTACAGCCTGTTGTTTCAAGGGAAGATTAAACAGTATCGGAAAAGCGGTACTGCTTAATGATTCAATTGAAAGGCAAAATTATCCTAAGCTTCAACACTGGCCAATAGCGTAAACAGGCTATTTAGTTTATCACTAATCATAAATAGTTTGTTATGATTCTTGTTTATAGGTAACATGGCAAACCAGGTCAGAACATCCCGAGAACTGTGCATCCTGGAAAGTGAATGCTTTGCACCTGGAAATACAAATTGCTGTGGCATAGTGACAGGAAGTTCAGAAAAATTGCCGGTAGTAAGGAGGCCGATCAACCCGTTTAATGAACCAATAATGTTAGCGGGCGGTGTGGTGGGTTGTAATGGCGTTATAAAATCCTGCGCCGGAATACTTCTTGCATTGGTGAGCCCAATTGCACCCTGATCATTTACGACGATATTGAAGATATCGGTTTACGGAAACAATATGTTAGTTAAACTGCTTATACCAACCGGTAAATAGAGAGCTTCAGATTACGCGATGCAAAGCTTCGGCGGGTAACATATTAATACAACAAACTTTGAGGAGGATACGGGGAAATGATCAGGCAGGTTATAGCTGTTTCACTTTTTTTAAATTGCATTGCAAATGTAATATGCATTGGAACCCCTGGCAATAGCTAGATCTAGCTATTGCGATTGCGTGACTTTGACCAGCAGTTTAAACGCATCAATTCTTACAGATTCTGAAACTTCCAAAAAAGTTCAGCCGTTATGTAGAGATATTATTACCTGGCTATACACATTTTTGTGTTGTATGAGTTTGTTGATCAGGATGATAACAGAGAGAAAGAAGAGGTTCGCAATGTGCTCAAAATAAAAAAAGGGTGGTCAACCACGACACACCCTTTACCGATTAAAACTTTGTTCTTTTGCAGATTACCAGCCACCAGACTTAACGCGATCAACGATAAGACCTTCTTCGAAATCCAGGCTTCCATCTGTAGAAACTACAGGATAGCTGGAGATCATCTGGCCTTTTGCATTAACACCAGCAAATACCAGTGTTGGATTGCCAGCTTCGTTAAGCGCCGGGTAAACAGTCATACCACTGCAATCTGGTTGTGCCAGGATTTTAGCCATGATCTCTTTACCGATTGTGTGACCGAAAGCCAACTGTGGGTAAGCATCAAAAAAGCTTTTTACCATTGTGGTTCCAAGTTCCATTCCGATGTGCTCACCAATCTGAGCAACAACTTGTGTTTTAGTTTCCTGCATTGTTACGAGTTTTAAGGTTTACTTAATAAAATCTGAATGCATTTTAAAGCACAATCGAAACTCAAAAAACGGGGGAAAACTCTTACCGGTAATTAATAAATTCGCGGGAATTCAATCCCAAAGCGATTTTAGTAACCTTTATTTAATAAAAACAGATTCAAAAACAAAGTAAAATCCCAAGTGGATACTAGTAAAAATACGATGTGGATAAAATAAAAATGCCCGCCTTTTTAACCGTCCTGGCTGGGAGAAAGTTAAAAAAAGCGGGCACAGCATTTTCAAGCCTCACATGTCAAACCAATTTTTCGGATTTTCACAGGAAAAATAGTTGACGGTTAACCTGGTTTTTGAATTTCTTAGGGTTGGATAATTCAAAGTACTGATCTTCATTGGATTATTGATGCTTTCAAGGGACCAGATCGTGGCTTCAGAACCAAAACGGAATATTATAAAAAATTTTTATGTTATAGTTAAAGTTGATTGACTTCGGTTTTTTCCCGGATTTCATAGAAAATTAGAAATATTTTACTGGACGGTTGATGTTTTTCTGGATATTGGATATCAGGATTATTTTCGCCGTCAATCAACTTATGAGCCAAAAATATATGTTAATAAGTATGTGGACAAGCGCATTACTTCTCTTTTTCACTCTTGCGGCTTTTACTAATAACTTCGTAAGTTTACTATAGTAATAACCCTTACTGCTACGTGCTTCCACGCGATTCCGTTAAGTATAAAATTTGTTAGTCTTTGATTCCCAAATAGTATAATTTCGTACATACTCTATAGTAATTATCAGGAAATAGTCGCATTTTGTGATAATTAAGAGATCGGCCCCATTGCCAGATATAACCCGTGAAAAAACCATAAACCAAAAAATGCCCATTAAAGTAGCCATCGCAGATGACCACGCTTTATTCCGTGCCGGAGTAAAAACTGCTCTTTCTTCAAAAAAAGATGTAGAATTAATCGCTGAAGCCGATAACGGTATGCAGCTTCTTAATCTCCTGCGTCATATCGAACCTGATGTTATTTTGCTTGATATCCAGATGCCTATAATGGATGGAATTCAAACATTGCCTGAAATCAGGAAACTGCGCCCAAATGCCAAGGTTATTATTCTTTCAATGCATAACGACCATTCCATGATTTCCAAATTAATGGAAATCGGCGCAAACTCCTATCTCACAAAAAACTCAGACTCTGAAACAATATACCAGGCCATCAAAACCTGTTACGAGCAAGAGTTTTTCTTCAACGAGCTAACCAATAAAGCCCTGCTGACCGGGCTTCGGACCAAACGTTCTGATCTTCCCGGCCAGATAGAAGTTAACCTTTCGGAAAAGGAAATGAAGGTGTTGAAGCTTATGTGCGAAGAAAAAACAACGAAAGAAATCGCAGATATAGTTGATATCAGTCCAAGAACGGTAGAGGCTATACGCGACAAACTCAAAACAAAAACCGGCGCCAAATCGATGGCGGGTTTAGTTATGTACGCCGTTAAAAGCGGTATCATCACTCAACAATAATAAGGAATTACACTTAGGTTGATGGGCCGCGTTATGAACCAACAACCTGGGTTTAATTTCCGGGCATGTACTGATCAACATTAAACAAACTATAAATTTTAGCCGGCAGATATCTGCCGGCTTTTTTGTGGAACAATTAGCAGACCTTTATGATCAGGATTTAGATGAACTATGAGCAGTGTAATAAATTTTAACGGCAAGTTCCTGACAGCTGACACCCCGATCATCGGTGCCGAGAGCCGTGCACTGCGTTATGGTGATGGACTTTTCGAAACAATCAAACTCCATAATAAACATATCGTTCATGAAGAACTTCATTTCAGCCGCCTGTTTGAAGGACTCACCTTACTTGGTTTCGATCTGCCGAAATCAATCACCAGGGAATCATTAAGAGAAAGTATTTTGCTTACAGCTAAGAAAAACAATGTTGAAAATGCAGCAAGAATAAGGCTTGCTTTTTTTCGAACGAATGGAGGCTTATACGATCCTGAACATCACCGCCCGAATGTGTTAATCCAGGCCTGGCCGCTTCCCCCTCAGTGCGGCACCCTGAATGTGAACGGGCTTACCACTGGTGTTTATAATCTGGCCCGGAAAAGCTGCGATGCCTTTAGTAATTTAAAGTCAGCCAGCCATCTGCCCTATGTAATGGCAGCCATGTTCGCGAAAAAAATGAAATGGAACGATGCCTTCGTGTTAAATGCTTTTGATAGGATCAGTGATTCCAGCATTGCCAATGTGTTTATCATCAGGCAAAAAAAAATATATACTCCACCTCTTGCTGAAGGTTGTATAGCAGGCATCACCCGCCGTTTTTTGTTACGCGAATTGCCCCAATATGGTTTTGATATTGAAGAGAAACCACTGGCCATTAGCGATATCGAAAATGCGGACGAATGTTTTCTTACCAATGCCATCTCGGGCATTCGATGGGTAAAAGAATTCCAGGATAAACAGTTCACAAATGTTATGACCAAAGAACTCTTTGAACAGTTTGTTGTAATTGGATAGGAAAAGCAGTTGCTTTTCAAATAATTGCGGCTCAATATCCAGGCATGGCAAAAGTAAATTTATTCTGGTTCAGGAGAGATCTCCGTTTACACGATAATGCAGGACTATATCATGCGCTTAAAGTGGGCAAACCCGTGGTCCCCATCTTTATCTTTGATAAGAAGATCCTGGATCTACTCGAAGAAAAAAAAGATCCCCGGGTTACATTTATTCATGAAGCCGTCAAGGAGATCCAGGCGATCTTAGCTGAAGCCGGTTCAACATTGGATGTACGTTATGGCAATCCCGCACAGGTATTTAAGGATTTACTCGAAACATACGAGGTTGAAAATGTTTTTGCCAATCATGATTATGAACCTTATGCATCTGAACGGGATGCTGCGATACAAGCGCTGCTCAAAGAATCTGCACAGGCCAGAGAACCTGGTATTGGATTCAAAACCTATAAGGACCAGGTGATATTCGACCGGGACGAAATAATAAAAGATGATGCAAGACCTTATACCGTATTCACACCTTATTCTAAACGATGGCTCGCAACACTAAACGATTTTTATCTGAAGTCATACCCTGAAGCCGACCTCAATCAATTTTACAAACAACAGCCCTTGAATATTCCATCGCTTGAAAGCATGGGATTTATCAAAACGGAACAGGATTATCCAACCAGGGATCCCGGTGAAGCTTTGATCAGTCATTATGATAAACATCGTGATATCCCTGGTATGGCCGGCACCAGCAGGGTAGGGGTTCATCTTCGTTTTGGCACCATCAGCATAAGACAGCTCGCAACAAAAGCAAAATCCTTAAATGAGGTTTACCTGAAGGAACTGATCTGGCGCGATTTCTATCAAATGATACTCTGGCATTTTCCAAAAGTTGGCAAAGGACAGGCCTTTAAAATTGAATATGAAAAAATCAAATGGCGTAATAATGAAAACGAATTTGAAAGATGGTGCAAGGGCGATACCGGTTACCCGATCGTTGATGCCGGTATGCGCGAACTTAATGAAACAGGTTTTATGCATAACCGTATAAGAATGGTGGTGGCCTCTTTTCTATGCAAACATTTATTGATAGACTGGAGATGGGGTGAAGCCTATTTCGCAGGTAAGTTGCTGGACTTTGATCTGGCATCGAACAATGGTGGCTGGCAATGGGCCGCCGGCAGTGGTTGTGATGCTGCACCGTATTTCCGGATCTTTAATCCTTATCTGCAAACAAAAAAATTCGATCCGGAATTCAAATATATAAGAAGGTGGGTGCCAGAGTTTGAAGAGTTCCGCTATCCCAAACCAATCGTTGAACACGAAGCGGCGAGGAAACGATGCTTAGAAGTTTATAGTGAAACCCTGAAGAAGATATGAGATATGAGATATGAGTTATGAGTGATGAGTGATGAGTGAGTTGATTTATTGACCCGGATGGGAGAGAGGTAGTTAACATAACGGGTGGGTTGAAATTCACTGGTGGAAGCGAGATTCCACCTCCGCCACTATGTAATTGTCCAAATTAAAAAAAACCTTGGGTAACAGATATTCGATTCACTCAAATATTCTCAAAATTTTTATCTTAACACAATGATCGAAAAAATCTTATTGTTCTTTTGTATATTTTTTGTCATTCTGTAATTGCAAAAACCCTAAATTGAAATCACCTATGTGTAATAAGTTAAATTTTTATACGCAATATCATCAGATTTACATTGCGGATAGTGAGTTAAAGGACACTGATGCAATGGACTTTGGGACAAATGAGGAGTATATCTCTCGTTTGGCAATTGGACAGGGATTGTTAGCAGTTTATTTGGAATGCTATGGTGACTTTAGTGGGGAAGTCAAAATACTTGAGCGCGAAGAGGCTGCAATTGACTTCGATAAATTCGATCATATTGTAGAAGGCGGGTTAAATGTGCCGTCTGGTTTAGTGCAAATACTTGACTGTCCTAACTCTCATGTGGAGTGGGAGATGAAGGTTCCTCCTGGAAAATATCGTGCAAGAATTTACTCTTCAAATCTTGCATCAGTAATAGGTGATTCAGGAGATGATTATTATAAAATCGAATTATGGCCTGACACGAATTTAGAGCGGAAAGTCTTAAAGCAGTTACTTCGATGATGCATTGGACATAAAACAAATAAAGCCTGGAATTTTAGTTCTTATTCGTTTTAGGGTACGTGGCAAGTATCATGAACCCTTTTGTTGCGTTGTTTTTTTACGACGAAATGCAGCAAATAGAAAATAAAATCCAATGACTCATAACCAAAATAGGGCATGATTTCAAATATCCTGGGGTGAAACAATCGGAGATCCTATAAAAATAGGTTTATCTCTCTGCGGATTTAAATAAACTCCATTATCTTTATAAGTCAAAACACCATAAATCTGCAAAAATCTTTCCACAGCATTCCGTCCTTCAATCCCGAGATCAAGGGAATAATTATTCACATAGAGATCAATGTGCTGGCGCATCACAGATTCTTCCATTTCCTGTGAATGTTGTTTTACATAAGGCGCAAGTTCAGATTCATGGGAATATGCATATTCGATACTTTCGCGAATGAGTACGTTGATGGTCCGTTGAATTTCCGGATTAAAGGTTCTTTTCATAACGATACCACCTAACGGTATCGGGTAACCGGTTTCCTTCTCCCAGAAGTCACCCAGGTCAACGATCTTTTTTAATCCTTTTTGCTGATAGGTAAACCGGTTTTCATGAATGATGACACCAAGATAATTTTTGCCATCAGGACTGCCGGCATGATCCAGCACAAAATTTTCAATACCATTAAACTTTAAAAACTTTTTGTTCTTTGCTTCCGGGTAAGCCAGTGAAAAAAGGAGATGTGCAGTTGTATTTATACCAGGAATAGCAATTGTTGCTTCATTGATTTGAGCGGTTTCAAGATCTTTCGAAGCAATGAGTAATGGCCCGACACCTTTACCCAGCGCTCCACCTGAAGTCAACACAATATAATTTTCAAGGAACAGCGGCAGCGCTCCGTAACTTATCTTCGAAACATCCAGCCTGCCTTCCCTGGCCCATTCGTTGAGTGTTTGTACATCTTCAAGCAACACTTCAAACTCAAATCCCCTTGTGTCAATTTTGTTATTTACAAGTGCATCAAAGATGAATGTATCATTCGGGCAGGGCGAAAAACCAAGTGTTATTTTCATTGCTTATAATCTGTTGTTTAGTTGTCACGACGCTGTTGATTATTTGTCTGACGCTGTTGGTTAATTGTCATGATGTTATTGTTTAATTGTTATAACACCATTGTTTGATTGTCATGATGAAACTGTTAATATTGAAGCTGTTAATAGTTTTATCATGCTCAACTTGTTTTGGCTACCACGAGCTGATCAATTATACCTGATAAGGTTTCATTGAGATTTGACACTGCCTCC